>NZ_JAWDJI010000159.1:0-35043 GCF_032465655.1 Paenibacillus sp. 3LSP
TGGTAGACTGCATAGTATCAGCTCTCCTTTGCTATGTAGCTCTGAAATGGTTTGGGTTAATCACTATCCATTTTAACCTACGAGATGTAGCAATTTGGAGGGCTGTCTTTTGTTTACGTTCATCTTAGCTAGCTTGGAACTATCACTAAAGGAGATGGACCTTTTTATGAAACTGGGAGTCAGTTCATACAGCCTCTATCAAGCGATGCAGGCCGGATCGATGTCGCTGCTGGAAGTCATCGATTGGGTCGCCGAGATCGGCGGCGAGCATATCGAAATTGTGCCGCTGGGCTTTAACTTCAACGATGATCCGGGTCTCATCGAGCAGATCCGTGAGCGGGCGGCGAAGGCTGGTATCGTCGTGTCCAACTACGCGATCGGCGCCAACTTCATCGTCGACTCGGAGGAGGCTTACCGGGCGGAGATCGCCCGCGTCAAACGCGAGGTCGACCATGCCCATGCGCTTGGCGTCAAGCTGATGCGGCACGACGTCGCCTCCCGGCAGGACACCTCGATCGTCCGGTTTCAGGAGGACCTGCCGCGGATCGCGGACGCCTGCCGAGAAATCGCCGACTATGCCGCACAGTATGGCATCACAACCAGCCTGGAAAACCACGGCTATTACGTGCAGGACAGCGACCGGGTGCAAGCGGTAATCCATGCCGTCGACCGGCCAAACTACAAGACGACGCTTGACGTCGGCAACTTCGTTTGCGTTGACGAGAACCCTGTTGTCGCCGTGAAGAAGAACATCAGCTACGTCTCGATGGTTCACGTTAAGGACTTCTACATCCGGCCCGAGAACCGCAACCCCGGCGCCGGCTGGTTCCGCAGCGCAGGCGGCCAGTACCTGCGCGGCGCCATCGCCGGCCAGGGCGATCTCGACCTATGGGAGATCCTGCGCATCGTGAAGTCGTCCGGCTACGACGGCTACCTCTCCATCGAATACGAAGGCATGGAAGACTGCCGCCAAGGCACCCGCATCGCCTTCGACAACGTCCGGCGGATCTGGGACGAAGTATAGGCTATACTCGAACTCAACTCGCCCCCGGACAACAGCGCGGTTGAGTGAAGTGAGGTATACGTTGGTATACCTCACTTTTTTAATAGCTTGTATGAGCTGGATCGAGGAGCCCCTTACTGCATGTGGGCTCTTTTTAATGATTATCCCCTTGAATCAGGTGGGTGACTATCTAGAGACAAGCATATGGCCACTTTCTAACTCACCTACTCCTACCCATGCCATCCCTATTCTGCTTGCGCTTCACTCACCATTTGAATCCCCTTAACTCTTTTCAACTTCTCTATTTCTGAACGAAAGGGATAATCACGTAAAGGAGGCTCGGTGACTACATGGCAGGTCCCTTTGCATGACTATCCCTATTAATCAGGTGGCAACTCAGAGAACCAATCACCACTCCATCCCCCACCTCTCTCTGAACGAAAGGGATAATCACGTAAAGGAGGCTCGGTGACTACATGGCAGGTCCCTTTTGCATGACTATCCCTATTAATCAGGTGGCAACTCAGAGAACCAATAACCACTCCATCCCCCACCTCCCTCTGAACAAAAGGGATAATCACGTAAAGGAGGCTCCAGAGACAAAAAAAGGTTATCCTGCCATTCAAACAGACAATGGCGGGATAACCTTTGTTCTTTTCCGGTACAGGTTCAAGCGCTCCCCTGATTACCGACGAACTCCGATGGTTACGATCTCGCAAGGGCCGGCTAGCAGGGATAGTCCGCCTGCGGCGTTCTTGGCCAGCGGTGCCGCTTCTTCCTCGAGAATCGTTGTTTTATAGAAATGATCGTATGGGATGTTCAAGCCGAGCGTCAGCTCGGATGACTGCTTGCTCATGTTATACCAACGCAACAGCAGGTCGCCGGTCTTCTCGTTCATTTTGAGCGAGGAGAATGCCAGCTCCTGGCCTTCCCATTGGAACGGTGTATACGACGGGGGCAAGTTCCCTTCGTGCATTTCTGTTTGGCTGAGCGTCCACGGAATTTGGAACTGGTAAGCTTCCGTAAACGCGCCGGACGTCATACCGTCGCCGTTATGCGGAATCAGCTCCATCCGGGCGGTGTGCACGCCCAGGCACTGTGCTTCCGGCGTCGGGAACAAGCCCCAGTCCCCGAGCTCGCCCACAGAGCGGAGCAACGTCACGGCGATCGTGTTCCGACCGTCGCGCAGCACTTCGTATTCGTTTAAGCCCAGGTTGGCGACGGTCAAACCGGCTCCTTCACCGCTCACGTCCACGAATGCTTGCTGATGCTGGGTGTTGCTTGGGTTTTCCCACTCCGGTGCCGGTTCAATGCTCCGTTCAGCGATTTCAAACATCGAATCCACTTGATGTACCGTGGCATTCAGATCGGTTGGGAACAGGGCACGGACGCGATGATCCTTCGCCGTGTTATCAATCGTCGTTTCAATATGAACGCCTTTGCCCGCTACCTCCAACGATATGACCGTCCGCAGCTTCAGCGTTGTCAGCTTGCTGCTGCGTTGCGCTTTCCGATAAGGATAGTACACCAGCTCGCGCATCTCTTCGTCCAGCTTCTCATCAGCGGACGCCGGGATCTCCCAGTCGTGGCAGATTTCCACGGAAGCGCGGTACGGTTCGTTCTCAATGACGCGGATTTGTGCAGCCAGTCCTTTGGTGGTCAGCGGCTTTTCGCCTTCCGGCTGTTTGTACATGTACTCGTTCCCGATATCTCCGGTGTCTTCATAGATACCGAGGTCCCGGTACACTTGACCAGTCGACTTATCGGTCAATGTAAAGGATCCGTCTTCCGCAATTTCCACCTTCAGCTTCTCGTTCTCCATGACCCGGTTGCCCGTGAACAACGAGGCCGGCTTTGAAGCAGCTGCCGCCGATTTCCGGCGCACCCACGCGTAAGTGCGCAGACCCAGTGCAGCTACATCAGCGGCCTGGAACGTCAGCTTCACACGGCGGCACATGTACGGCTGGCGGAACTTGTCGTCCGGCAAATCATAGCCGAACAACAGCCCGAGATCCTCGACCGTGCAAGGCACGGTGTTCCCTTGCTCGTCGACCAGCTCGCGGCCCGACAGGTCGACCGCCTTCATGCGGCGGCCGGTCTCCTCGAGACCGAGGCCTTCGCGCAAATACAGCCGGGCCGCGTCCAGCTCAATGGACACGGTGCCCGTGCGGCTCCAGCCGGTCGTATTAAACACGACCAGCGGCAACGGGTCTTCGCCATACTGGGCGAAGACGGAGGTGTTCACCGCATCCGCGATCACCCGCTTGCTGTCGTCGATGAGCGCCTCGGCAACGTGGCGGCTCTTCGCGAAGCGGGTGACCATCTCGCGGTGCACCTCGTCTACGCTGCATCCGCAAATGCTGTCGTGCGGATGGTTTTGCATCAAAGTTTTCCACGCATACGTAAACAGGTGATGCGGGTAATCCTTCCCGAGCAGATTGGCCATGGAGGCAAGCGGCTCGGCGACTTTCTCCAGCAGGGCCTGGCCGACTTGGTTCATCTGCTTCAGATACACTCGCGAGGAGGCTGTGTTCACCAGCGTCCCCCAGCCGTCAGTGCGCTGGCTGCGCAGCTCGCCCTTAACGGTAGACAGCTCGCGGCCTTCCAGTGCTGCTTCCAACTCGCGCAAATAATCCGGGAAGTTCGAATGAACGAACTTCGTGTCCGGGTACAGCTTCTCCGCCGTACGAATTGCTTCCGGCAGGTCCAGCTGCAGCGGCTGATGGTCGCAGCCGTTCATGAACAGCAGCTCGCTGGTAGCAGCGTATTTCTCCGCATCTGCCAGCTTGCGGTCCCAGAACGCCTTCGCTTCCGCTTCATCCACCGGCACCTCGTTACCGTTGGAATACCAGTTGGCGAACAGGATTCCCAGCACCTTGGAGCCGTCCGGACCTTCCCAGATCAGCTCGGAGAAGGAGGACTCATACCCGCCATCGGATACGGTATTGTTGAAGCCGGTCGGCTTCACACCGCGGCCAAAAAACGCGTTGCGAATCCCAGACTGCAGCATCAATTGCGGGATTTGCCCAACGAGGCCGAAGGTGTCCGGGAAGTAGCCGATCTTCGCGGGCACGCCGTATTTCAACGCGTCCTGATGACCAATTTGCATATTGCGAATATTCGCTTCCCCGCTCGTCAGAAATGCATCCTGCAAAATGTACCAAGGTCCGATCAGGATGCGGCCTTCGCGGATGTATTTTTCCAGACGTTCCTTATTCTCTGGTCGTACTTGCAAATAATCTTCGATAATGATCGTTTGACCGTCGAGATAAAAGCTGCGGAACGCTGAGTCTCCGTCCAGCTTATCGAGCAGTGCATCCACCAGCTCAACCAGACGAACGTGATGCTTCTCGTACGGCAAATACCATTCCCGGTCCCAGTGTGTATGGGAGACGATATGGGCCGTTCTTTGCTTGCTCATTTTCTCTAACCTCCCGCTTTCCTCCGTGGTTTATGATCCTATATCCGATACAATTCTGGATGCTTAGGCTTCCGTTTCCAGCGGATATTCTTCCATGTACTTCAGCAGCTCGTCCACGGTAGTGAAGGCCAGACCGGTTACGGTATCCGCACAGCCGTAATAGATCGCGATACGGCCGGTTTCGGCATCCGTCAGAGCGGCGCAAGGGAACGTCACGTTCGGCACGTCGCCAACCAATTCGTACAGCTCTTCTGGGCCGAGGATATAGTTGCGTGAACGCTTTTTGACGATCCAAGGTTTGTCGATGTCCAGCAGGGCGCAGCCCATGCGGTAAACAAAGCCGTTGCAAGTATTGATTACGCCGTGGTAGATCAGCAGCCAGCCTTGGTCGGTTTCGATGGGAACCGGTCCTGGGCCGATTTTTTTCGATTGCCATGCCGAAGCATCCCCGTTAATCGTACCCATTACATAGCGGTGTTTGCCCCAGAAAGTCAGATCCGGGCTTTCGCTGTAGAAAATATCGCCAAATGGCGTATGACCTGTGTCACTTGGGCGGCTAAGCATCGCGTAGCGTTCACCGATCTTGCGCGGAAACAACACGCCATTACGGTTGTACGGCAAGAAGGCATTTTCCAGTTGATGGAACGTCTTGAAGTCGGTTGTGTACGCAATCCCGATCGTTGGGCCATGATAGCCGTTACACCAGGTGATGTAGTAGCGGTCGCCGATTTTGCAGACGCGCGGATCGTAGCGGTATTCCCGTTTCGTTACTTCCTCGTCGCCTTCGAATTGAATCGGCTCGTGGTTGATTTTCCAGTTGATGCCGTCGTCACTGAATCCTGCAAAAATATCCATGCTCACCGAACGCGAATCGCAACGGAATACGCCGGCAAATCCGCCTTCAAAAGGCACAACCGCGGAGTTAAACACGCTGTTGGAGTTCGGAATCGCATGACGCTGGATGATTGGGTTTTGGGAGTAACGCCATACCGGGGCGTTCGAGCCGACCGGTTTGTCTTGCCAAGGGATATTTTTGAGAGGTTCGCCGATAATTTTGCTCATGGTCAAGTCTCCTTTAACATATGTGGGATATGAATGAGGGGCGCGTCCGCATCCTCATGGATACTTCGGCGCCGCTTGCAAATTGAAGTCTTACAAAATACCTTCCTGCATCGCTTTGTACACCAGTTGCGAGAACAAGCTGTTCGACCAAGCAAACCATTTGCGTGTAAACGTGTTTGGATCGTCGGCGTGGAAGCCTTCATGCATGTAGCCGGTTCCGGCGTCGGTCGACTCCAGCATTGCGATCATTTCCAGCTTCTCTTCCTTCGTTTGCGCGGTGAGACCCTGCATCGACAAGGCCATATGCCAGATGTAATTCTCTGGGGTATGCGGGCTGCCGATACCTTTGGCTGCTTTGCCTTCGAAGTAGAACGGATTTTCCTTGCTCAGGGCAAAACGCCGTGTATTTTGATAAATCGGATCGTCTGCGCTCACGTAGCCCAGGTAAGGAATGGACATCAGGCCCGGCGTACCGGCGTCGTCCATCAAGCAATAGTTGCCAAAGCCGTCGGTTTCGTAGGCATAAATCGGACCAAATTCCGGATGGCGGTAGATCCCGTACAGCTTAATGCCGTGGTCCACCTCGAACTCCAGCTCCTTCAGTTCGGCCAGGAAGTCCATGTCGCGGAAGACCCACTCGACAAATTCCTGCATTTGACGCAGCGCCACAACCGCAAACATGTTGCCCGGAATATTGTAATGGAAATCGCAGGCATCGTCGCTGGAACGGAAGCCCGACCAGATCATGCCCGTATAGTTCACCGGCATGCCCATACCGTTGTTCCGCAAGGAATCGGTTGGAATCCCGTTGTTGCGGGTAAAGCGGTAAGGCGATTTCTCGAAGTGATGCTGCTCGGTTTTGAACAATTCGTAGATTTTCCGCATCGCGGATTTAAAGCCGGCATCAAAAATATCGGTCTGCTCCGTTTCCTTCCAATACGTGTAGGCCAGACGGACTACGAAGCACAAGGAGTCGATTTCAAATTTGCGCTCCCATACCCATGGGGACATCTCGGTCTCGTCTGTTGTGTTCCAGTGCCAATCGTTGGCCGACTCGTTAAATGCGTTAGCATACGGATCGATGTGAACATAATGAATATGACGTTTGATCAGTCCGCTGATGATCCGCTGCAAATCGGGATCGTTCTTGGCAAACGGCACATAGTGGATCACTTGCTCCACGGAATCGCGCAGCCAAGAGGCTGGGATGTCACCAGTGATGACGAAGGTTGTTCCATCGTCCATCAGCTTGGTTGTCGTCTCAAGTGTGTTCGGAAAACAATTCTTGAACAGCTGCAGCAATTTCGGACGATGCGCCAGTTTCGTTTCCGCCTCGGCCAGCACATCCTTAATGGATTGCGGCAATTCCAGCGGCGGCATCGGGATTTTCGGGAGTCTAAATTGTTCCATGCGCTTGTCTTCTCGCTCCTTTACAGGTCATTTCATTAGGCTTCGGTTTGTTTCTATGATGATCTTGAGGGCGGTGGGGTCGGCGGACGGCACAGCAATCTGAAAATTAATGGTAAATCCTGCTGTTAATTTGCTGATATTCCGTTAGTCCATTGATTTAACGGTAAATCTTGCTGTTAAATTAGTCGGATTGCATCAAATCGGCGGATATTCGCTAATTTAACGGTAGAAATTCCAGTTAACTTGCACCGAACCTCGGGAAATGGCGAAATTAACAGTACTTTTTCCAGTTAATCTCCTTCCACTGCGTCTTACGCCGCCCCAAATCGCCCGATATCTTACTTCAACTTCAGCGTCTTAATTTCATACGGGGCAAAATCGAGCTCGATCCGTCCGCCGTCTGCCAGCGTGATCGGCTCCAGCTCCCGCTCCAGCGCGTCGGATTGGAAAGCCGCTGAAACCGGCTCATTCCAATGTAACGCTACGCGTTCGCGGCCGCCGGCCGATTCGTACAGGCGCAGGATCACGCCATCGCCGTCCTCAGCTGGCTTCACTGTGTCGAGCACTACGTGCTCGCCCGTGAACCCGAGCAGCGCCCCGGTGGAAGGCAGCGTGCCTTCATGCGTTTCGGCCGCCCATACGGCCGGCGCGTGGTTCAACTCGGCTGCCGCGCGCACGGTGTGCGCGGTCTGCCAGTCGCCTTGGTGCGGGTACAGCGAATACGTAAATTCATGCTCGCCCAGATCGGCGGTCACGTCCGGCCATTTCGGCGCCCGCAACAGCGACAGACGCATCGTGCTGCCCTGGATGTCGTAGCCGTACTTGCAGTCGTTCAGCAGGCTGACGCCGTAACCGCGTTCGGAAACGTCGGCGAACCGGTGGCCGCACACTTCAAATTGTGCCTGCTCCCAGCTCGTGTTGCGATGGGTTGGACGTTCCAGTGCTCCGAACGGAATTTCGTAAGTCGCTTTGTCCGTAACGACATCGATCGGGAATCCCACCTTCAGCAGCTTGTGCGCTTCGTTCCAATTCACCTTCGTTTGGAAATCGATCCGCTTGTGATGATGGTACAGAATCAGATCCTGTGTGATTTCCGATTGACCGATGCTCCAGCGGAAGCGCAGCACATCTTGGACCGGCCCGCTTGCAACCAGACCGCTCTCCAGCAATACTGCTTCACCGGCTGGCTGCTGTTCATAGCGCGGGTCAATGTCCCACGCATCCCAAAGCGTCGGACGGTCGTGATAGAAGTGGAAGCGGTTGGCGCTTTCTCCAGCTTTCACGATCTCCCGTCCAGCTTCCTTATCCCACAGGCTGACGATCTCGCCGCGTTCGTTAAATTTCAGGCGGTAGAACTCCGTTTCCCATTCGCCTTGGAACGCTCGGCTTCCGTCTCGGGAGCCCGCCTTCGTACCGGCAACAGCTCCCGCTTCGTTCCGCAGCCAAATCGTCTTGTACCCAAACGCCGGCACCTCCGGTACGCGGACCCAAGCTGCAGTCTCTCCGCCAAGATCTGTCCGCACGTCCAGCTCAAGCCGTGCGCCTTGCTCGTCGTATGCCGCCACGCCGCTCCGATCAGCTTGATCCGGCAGGGACACGATTACATCGCGCGTCCAACCCAAGCTGTTAAAGACGATGTACGGCGTGCCTTCGCCCGCGGTTGATACCCGTTCTGCCAATGTCGTCAGGCCTTGGCGCAGTCCGGCATTCCCCTTCTCAAAAATCTCTCCATATTCTTTCGTCGATGTCTCGTACGCTTCGGTGATCGCCGAACCCGGAATGATGTCGTGGAACTGGTTCAACAGAATCAGCTTCCAGCCCTCCTGCAGCGTGCTTTGCGCCTCGCGTTGCTGATCCTTCGGCATTGCCGGAGCAGCCAAGGCGTTCCACAGCTCCGCCTCGCGATACAGGATCTCCGCTTTGCGATTGCTGCGCTTGTTGCGCCCGTGGGTCGTATACGTTCCCCGGTGCAATTCCAGGTACAGGTCGCCATGCCATGCCGGTAACTTCGGCTGCGCGGCCTCGATTCCCGCGAAGAACTCCGACGCCGTGCTATATTCACTCGCTGGTTGACCTACCATCAGCTCGCCGCGGTGAATGTATTCCAGCATTTCACGGGTCACCCCGCCGCCGCCGTCGCCGTGTCCGTAGAGCAGCATTTGCTCGGGATGAACGGCTTTTTGGCGATACGATTGCCAGTGATCATGAACGTCCTTCGGCAACGTATTTTCGTTGACCCCGTGGTTCAAATACGACAGCATTGGCGTACCGTCGATACCAACCCAATGGAACAGGTCGTACGGGAATACGTTGGTATCGTTCCAACCGAGCTTGGTCGTCATAAAGTAGCGAATCCCGCCGTGCTTCAAAATTTGCGGCAAAGAGGCGCAGTAACCAAACGTGTCCGGCAGCCATTCAATCTCCGAGGTAAAGCCGAACTCTTCCTGATAAAACCGTTGCCCGTACAGCATCTGCCGCATCAGCGATTCGCCGCTCGGCAAGTTCAAATCCGGCTCAACCCACATGCCGCCAACCAGTTCCCAGCGTCCTTCCTTAATCCGCGCCTTCACCCGTTCGTACAACTCGGGGTCGTTCTCCTTCAAGAAGGCGAACAGCAGCGGCTGGCTCTGCGTGTAACGGTATTCCGGGTATTCGCGCATCAGCGCATCTACCGTCGAGAACGTCCGGCTTGTCTTGCGTACCGTCTCCCGCACTGGCCACAGCCAAGCGATGTCGATATGGGACTGACCGACCATGTGGATCAGGCCTTCAGCGTTGCCGCCGATTGCCTTCACCCGCTCGGTGAGCTTCTGTTCCAGCCCAGTAATCGCTCCGCCCTCGCGAATCGCTTCCGCATCCAGCGCCACGAAGCCGTCCATGGCGGCATACAGCGCCTCGATCAAGCGGGTGCGCCGAAAATCTTGCTCTGGCAACAATACCGCAGCATCGCGGACAACTGTTGCCGTATACATCAAGCTTTGCACCGGCCGGTTCACCAGCACCAGACGGCTGTCGATCCGCGAGATCGGCGGCTGAATCACCGCTTGTTGATTGAGCGGATCCACCGGTTCCGGGATCGGGTCATACAGCTCGATCTCCAGCGAGAGCGGGCCTTGGCCTTGCTCTTGCGGAAGCGTCACGAACGTATGGTTCCGGTCCAGCCCCTGAGCTGATTTGCCGTTAATGCGCAGCAACCCTTCACCGCCGGAGGCAAAGATAAGACCCACTTGGCCACCGCGCCATTCTTCCGGAATCTCCAGCTGAGTACGGAAGAAATACGTGGTTCCCTGTGTACTCGGGAAGCGTTCGAAGGCTTGTCCTTCCGCATATTCGGTTTCCTTCGTGTAACTGCCGGGAACCTGGTACACGGAAGAGGTGATCTCCCACCCACGCAACTGGATTTGATCCAGCCACTGGGCTTCCGAGAGTTCCCGGATAAAACGTCTGATGCGTTCCATATCGATTAATCCTCCCGCACAAAGAGTTTGGCGCTCAGCGTATCATTGACATTCTTGCCGACGTGCACCCGGAATTCGCCCGGTTCCACAACCGGCTTATAATTCTGGCCGATGTATTGCAGTTGCTCTGGACCAACCGTAAATTCCACGGTCTGGGTTTCGCCCGGTTGCAGGAATATTTTGCGGAAGCCTTTCAGCTCCTTCGCCGGCCGGGTTACCTTACTTGCCACATCGGTAATATACAGTTGAACGACTTCTGCCCCCGCACGTTCGCCGGTGTTCGTCACTTCAACCGTCACCTTCGTTGAGCCGTCTTTATGAATCGTATCGGACTCCAACGCTATATTGTTATAAGTAAATTCAGTATAGCTCAGCCCGTATCCAAACGGATAGCGCGGCTGCGAATCGCCTTCCAGATACCGTTTGCCCCGCGAACGCTTGCCGTGGTAGTAAACGGGCACCTGTCCAACATGCTTCGGAATCGAGATGGTGAGACGTCCCGAAGGATTCACATCGCCAAAGAGGATGTCAGCGATCGCATGCCCGCCTTCTTGGCCCGGATACCAAGCCTCGAGAATGGCATCGGCGTGCTCGTCGATCCAAGGCTCAGCAATTGGCCGTCCGTTGATATATACCACCACAAGCGGTTTACCCAATTTATGAATCTCTTGAATCAGCTCCAGCTGTACGCCGGATAAGTTGAGGTTCATGCGGTCAATGCCTTCACCGCAATCCATGTCGCTCTCCGCATTGTCGGTCACTTTGGAAGCCCCGGTGCGCAGATCGATGGTCCCCTCGCCAAAATCCCGTGCGCTGGAGCCGCCAACGACCATCACCACCGTATCCGCCTTCGCCGCGCAAGACAACGCCACGTCAAAACCTTCCCGGGAATGGCCGTTGATCCGGCAGCCCGGTGCATACAGCACCCGTTCCGGCGTATTCGCCAGCTTGCTGCGGATTCCGCCGAGTACGGTTGTCACTTTGGACTTCGGCTGCGGCGAAGTGTAGTCGCCCAGCTGGTTGTAGCCCACATCGGCGTTTGGCCCGATGACGGCGATCGTACCGGCGTCTGCCGACAACGGCAACACGCCATCTTTGTTCTTGAGCAGCACAACGCCTTCGCTGGCTAACTTCCGGGCCAGCTCCACATGTTCCGTGCTGCCAATGACCTGCTCGGCCCGCTCGGGGTCAGCGTACGGACGTTCAAACAGCCCGAGGCGGAATTTCAGCGTCAATACGCGGCGTACCGCGCGATCGAGCACTTCCTCCTCCAGCTGTCCCGACCGTACCGCCTCCACCAGATGCTTGCCGAACATCACGCCGGACATCTCCATATCGATGCCCGCGCGGATCGCTTGGATCGCCGCGTCCCGCCCGTCCTCTGCCACATCGTGGCCGGAGGCAAGCATGTCGATCGCGCCGCAGTCGGTGATGACCATGCCGTCAAAACCCCACTCGCCGCGAAGGATATCGTCCAACATTTCCTCGTTGGTCGTACAAGGCACACCGTCGATCTCGTTGTAGGCCGGCATAATCGAAGCCGCACCGGCTTCTACCGCCTTGCGGAACGGCAGCAGGTCGACCTCCAGCAGTTCGCGCCGTCCCATATGGACCGGTCCGGCATTTCGGCCGCCCTCGGAGCTGCCGTAGCCGACGAAGTGCTTGAGCGTAGCCGCTACGCTGTCCTCTCCGTCCAAGTTCTCCCCTTGCAAGCCTTCGACCGAAGCCACGGCCATTTCGCTGATCAAATAAGCGTCTTCGCCAAAGCATTCTTCGGTCCGGCCCCAGCGGGGATCACGCACAACATCGAGGACCGGAGAATACGTGACTGCGCCGCCTTGGGCGCGCGTCTCGCGGGCCACCGCTCGGCACATCTCGCGATACAGCTCCACGTTCCAGGTGCTGCCGAGCGACAACGGCACCGGGAACACCGTGGCCCCGATGGCCATATGGCCGTGCGAGCACTCTTCCCCGATCAGGATCGGGATGCCGAGACGGGAGTTCTCAATCGCATAACGCTGGATGGCGTTCACGGCCTCCGCACCTTCACGCGGCGACAAGCCGGTTTCCAGCGTCACGCCCGTCCACGGATCCGCGCGCAGCACGCCGTATAGCGAACCGACGCCACCGTTTTTCACCTGCTCCTTAAACGCTTCGGTCAGCTTGATCTCTCCATCTTTATGCTCATAGGTCTGCCAGCCGAAAGGCTGGACCAGCTGGCCGGCCTTTTCTTCCAATGTCATCAGCCCGAGCAAATGCTCTACTCGTTCCGGGATGGGCTTCGAGCTGTCTTTGTATAGCAACATCTCCACCTCGTTCCTTTCATTTTCTCCTTGATTCCAAAAGGGTTCAAAAATGATTTAAACTAAAAAATTTACTTTTCAGCATCGAGAAGGTTCAATGAAGCTATATTTATTCTTTGACAGCGCCTACCGTAAGTCCTTGTACAAAATACCGTTGAAAGAACGGATATGCAAAAATAATTGGCAGCGTCGCCAGCACGACCATCGCCATCCGCGAAGTGTCCTGCGGAATGGATTGCATCGCAGCCAGGCTAAGCGAAGTATTCTGCGAGTTTTGCTGAATAAACGCAATACTTGATTCGATCCGCATCAGCATCGACTGCAGCGGAACTAAATTCGGATTGTCGATATACAGCAGTGCATTAAACCAGTCGTTCCAGTAACCCAGCGTGCTGAACAAGCCGATCGTAGCAAGACCTGGGAGCGACAGCGGCAAGACGATCCGCAGGAAAATATAGAAATCGCCGGCACCGTCAATCCGCGCCGATTCAATAATCGCCTCTGGAACGCTTGTACTATAAAACGTACGTAAGATCATGATATAGAACGCATTCATTGCGAGCGGCAAAATCAGCGCCCACAACGAATCTTTCAAACCCATCAACTGGGATACCACCATATAGGTAGGAATCATCCCGCCGTTAAACAGCATAGTCACAATCGCAAATACAGAGAAAAATCTCCGGTAACGGAAGCTCTTCCGCGAAATCGCATAAGCATAAAGCGAAATCATGACCAAACTGAGGATCGTACCTATCAGCGTGACTGCGATGGTTACTCCGTAAGAACGAAGCAGGGAGTCACCGCTCTCAAACACGAAGCGGTATGCATCGAGACTCCATTTGGCCGGCAGCAGCCGGTAACCGTCCGTTGCCAGCGTCTTCTCATCGGTAAAGGAAATAATCACAACAAAGATAAAGGGAAATACGCACATGAACGAAAAAATACCGGCGATCAGGTGCAATACGGCGTTCCAGCCGCGAGAGACATGATGAAAATCTTTGCTTTTTCTAGCCATCTCCGCCATACCTTGACACTCCTTTCAGCTGTTTTAAAATAGGGCGCTGTCTTTATCAATTTTGCGCACGATGTAGTTCGAAACCATGACGAGAATAAAGCCTACCACCGATTGATAAAGACCGGCCGCCGTACTCATGCCGATTTCCCCGGTTGTTTTCAGACCGCGGTATACGTAAGTGTCAATAACGTTCGTGACTTGATAAAGCGTACCCGAATCTCTTGGCACTTGGTAGAACAAGCCGAAGTCAGCGTAGAAGATCCGCCCTACCGCCAGCAGTGTCATGATAATGATAATTGGGGAGAGCAGGGGAACCGTGATGTTGCGGACTTGCTGCCATTTGGTCGCACCGTCAATCATCGCCGCTTCATAAAGCGATTTGTCGATACCCATGATCGAAGCCAGGTAAACGACACTGTTGTAACCGATGGTTTTCCATAGGTTAACGAAAATCAAAATATAAGGCCAATATTTCGGCTCCGAATACCAGTTAATCCGTTCCACGCCAAACCAACCTAAAATCTGGTTAATCATCCCGCGGTCCATGCTCAGGAAGCTAAACGCGAAGTAGCCGACGATAACCCAGGAAAGGAAGTAAGGCAGGAACATCCCGGTTTGATACACTTTGGCCATGGTCTTGCCGACCAACTCAGACAACAGAATCGCCATTGCCACGGAAAGGACAAGTCCGATGAAGATAAAAGCCAGGTTGTATAACAACGTGTTGCGGGTAATGGTAAAGGCATCGTTAGTACTAAACAAGAACTTGAAGTTTTCCCAACCTACCCATTCACTCCGCACAATACTTGCCCAGAATCCGTCACGGCTGAAGCGGTATTGCTTAAACGCCGTGATTGTACCGACCAGCGGAAGGTACGAGAAGAAGAAAAACCAAACGGCACCCGGCAACACCATAAATAACATGACTTTGTTCTTAAGTAGGTTTTTGAAAAATGCAGCCATGATGTTCCCCTCCTATCAAAAATAATGAAAAAGGATCGGGCGCAACTATCACCCGCCCGATCCCTCTCTATTTCTATAATGATTACTTATTTATTTTCAGCTCTCCAGGCATCGAGCTGAGCTTGGGCTTCAGCAATTACCTTGTCCAGGCCTGCCTCTTTGAATTTTTCGATTGCTTTCGGCAGGTATTCTGCTGGATCAACGGTACCCGTCATCAACGAGGACCAGAATTGCTCTTTTACGTTTTGTACAGCGGCCATTTCAGTCGCTACTTTCGTGCTGTCGAAGTTGAAGCTCAGGATTGGCGAGTTCACGCCTTCTGCGTTAAACTTCTTGAATTGCTCCCATTTGTCGTCTGGGTCGTTGGCATTCAAGTACAAGAGCATGTTGTTACCCAACGAGTACGAAGGCATGTCGTAGTTTTTCGATTCGTCCAGGTTTTCGTAGTGAGTGTCATTGATCTTCTTGTAGTGAACGCCTTCGATACCGGAGTCAACCATGTTGCGCAGCACCGGATCGGTGTTCAGCAGGTTCAGGAATTCCATCGCTTTCTCCGGATGTTCGGAGTTTGCGGAGATGGCCATGATCGAACCTTGTACGGAAGTGTTGGTGATGATTGCATCACTTGCCGGTGTAGATACTACAGGGTAGCCGTAGCTTGCACTCCACAGGTTATCCGCCAAAGGTTGAGTTTGTGCACGGTCCATGAACCATTGACCCGAAGTCATCAGGTCGCTGGTGGAACCCGTCGTAGCTGCTTCCGGAGCTACATAACCTGCTTTATAGTATTTGTGCATTACGTTCAGAGCTTCTTGCATTTCCGGCGTTTCCAGGATGTTTACGATTTTATAATCGGTTGTATCCAGTTTTACCGCCATCGGCAGGTTTTGAATAACGTAATCGTAAGGAACATACGGAACGTATTCTTTGTTCATCGCGAACGGCGTTACACCCGGTTCATTTTCTTTAATCGTTTTCAACAATGGCTCGATGCTTTCCAAGGAACGAACATTCGTGATGTCCAGGTTATACTTGTCCAAGAACGTTTTGTTGAAACGCCATACTTCTTGTTGCGGAAGTTCTTTATTCGCTGGGATCCCGTAGTTATGTCCGTCAACTTTGGAACCTTCCAGGAACGCAGGGTCGATCGTGTTCTTCAGATCTTTGCCATATTGCTCGAGCAGTTCATCCAATTGCATGAACGCGCCTTTTCTAGCGTTTTGCACGTAGTCGAAACCACCTGCGGAAGTGAAGATGATATCCATCGGTTCACCGGAAGCGACGTTTACTTGCATCTTTTGTGCGTAATCGCCCCAGTCGATCATTTTCATCGTAATGGTGGCATTGATTTTCTCTTTGGTGTACTTGCTGACTTCTTCCATAACACGGTCGACGTCTTTTTGAGGCGTACCGATCGTGTACCAAATCAGGTTAACCGTTTCCTCCGAGTTGCCTGCAGCAGCTCCGCTGTTGCTGCTGTCTGTGTTCTTGCTTCCGCCGCATGCGCTCAGAACAAGCACCAAGGCCATCAAAGTGGCAAGGACGAAAGAAAAACTTCTTTTGCTTTTACTCATGCTGATCCTCCCTTTTGAATCTCTTTTGTTTTGATTGACTAACCTAACCTTACCGAATGAAAGCCGTTACAAAAAGAAGATAAACCTAAAAAATTAAGGTACAAATTAAAGAAAAGGACAATACCCTGGAACCAAGGAAAACCAACCGTTTTAGGTGGTTAATAATCTCCTTGCTCCAGGGTACCCTCCCCTATGCGATCTAATGCAGCGCCTTAAAATCGGTGGGGGAGATCCCCACGTATTTCCGGAACTGCTTATAGAAATAACCGATCTCCCAGTAACCCACGCTCCGCGCGATTTCGTGCACTTTGAGATTGGTGTTTTTGAGTTGTTGCTTCGCCTTTTCGATCCGGTACTTGTTAATATACTCGGCAAAGGACACCCCCGTCTCTTTGTGAAATAACTGCCCGAGATAGACTGGATGTATATGGTACTGCGCCCCCAGCGTTTTGAGTGACAGTTCGTCGGCATAATGCGAGTCGATGTAGTTCAGCACCTGATGTACCACCGGATTCTTCGCATCCTGCAAAAGGGAACAAACCGTCTCCTCTGCCAAACTTACGAGAGTTTGGACCAGCTCTTGAAACGAATCACAGCGCTGGACACGTTGAAGCGTGTTCTTAAACAAGTCTGTCTCTTCTGAATATTTAATATGCTGAAGCTCCATTTTAAAGCGGACCACCAGTTCCAGGGCGACATTCTGCACATCCTCGGGACGAATCCCCTCCATTCTCTTCAGCCGCTCGAAATCTTGGCAAATCCGTTCTCTCAATCCATCCTTATCCTTCGCCAATATGAGCTTGGCGTAATCGTCCCAGCCCAGCGGATAGCCATTCTCCAATACGCCGCTGGCGCGGGTACTCTCTAGTTGCTTGTATTCCATGGTCCGCCGTTCGGGATAAATCAAATAATATTCAAGGGCTCTCTTGGCTTGTTTATAGCTGAGAGCGGCCGATTCAGGTCCCCGTCCTACGTTGCCTACGCCAATTTGAATCATCTGGTTCATGACCGACAATTCCAGCGACAGGTTCTCCATCAATTCGGCAAAAGTTCGCTTCTCCTCTGCCCCGGCAAGAAGGGAAGCCACGATGCCAATATCACCATCCACATCGTGGAATAGGGTGATTCCCCGCCACGCCACGAGATAACGTTCCGCGCGATCAAATACCTCGGCTGAATTGCCCTCGGTGCGCAGCATAGCCACAGCGACATAGGGCCCCTGCAAATGCAGGCCCAGCAGTTCGGTTCGCTCCTCGAATTCCGCAGCTGCCATCTGCCCGTTCAGCCACCGGTAAAGCGTGTTGTCCTTCAGGATTTGAATATCATAAGCGTCGTAGAGTCCATTTGGATCCACGCTGTCCAGCTTCTGCACCGTGTTGCGCAGCGTCGATTCCAGCTCCTCAACATTAATCGGCTTCAGCAGGTAGTTTTCAATGCCAAGCTTCATCCCCTCTTTGAGGTAATCAAACTCGTTAAACCCGCTTAAAATAATGACCTTCAATTCCTTGTGCAGCTTCCGCGCCTCGGAAATCAGCGTTAACCCATTCATGACCGGCATGGAGATGTCCGTGATTAATACATCCACCGGCTTCGTAGCCAGAGCGTCCAGCGCCTGCTGCCCGTTCTCGGCATGTCCGACAATTTCCAAGCCAAACTGCGGCCAGTCCACGATATCGTATAAGCCTTCGATGATAAATGGTTCGTCATCGACGATAAATACCTTATACATCTTCCCCCTCCATTCCTTCCCGATTCGGGAATCGAACCGTAATGGTTGTCCCGCTGCCAGGTGTGCTCTCGACCTTGATCCCATAGTCCGAGCCGTACAATAAACGCAGCCGTGAATGTACACTGCGTAACCCAAACATTCGCCCGGTTTCTTCTTCCCGCTCCAGCTCCCTGCGGATTTCCGCCAGCCGGTCGGGTTGGATACCCTTTCCGTTATCTTGGACCACCGCCACCAGCGAATCCCCGTCTTCCCGCACCTCAATCGTAATCCGGTTATCGCTTTGGTCGGTTTGAATCCCGTGCACAATATAGTTCTCCACAATAGGCTGCAAAGACAAACGAACCATCGCTTTGCCAAGAAGCGAAGGATCTGCTTGAATCTCATAACTAAAGCGATCCCGGTAACGGATGCGGAACAGCTCTAAATATAATCGGCAAGCTTCCAGCTCATCCTTAAGCGTATAGTTTTTCTTTTGTTGCACCATGCTCTTGAACAGAACGGACAAGCTGTATATCATTTCGCCCACGTCTTTCGCCCCTTGGGAAATGGCCCGCATCCGGATCACTTCCAGCGTATTGTATAAGAAGTGGGGATTGATCCGCGCCTGCAACGCAACGAGCTCGGTTTGCTGCTGCTTTATCTCCGCTTTAAACACTCGGTCGATGTAGATATTCAATTCGTCCAGCATGTCATTAAAGCTCTTGGAGATCTGCCCCAGCTCGTCCTCCCGAACATCAGCGATCCGTGCGGTAAGCTCCCCGTTACGAACTCTGCGGGTAAACCGGATAATATTTTGCGTGCGTTTGGCGAAATTGCTGATGAACAGCGCCGGAATCAGGATCGCGAACAAAATACAAATGGAGCTGATCGTAAAGATCGTGTTGCGAAGTCCATGATAGGTCTTGGCCAGCTCCTCTTTCGGGACGGTACTAAGCACGGTATAACCGCCCTGGCTTTGTGTCAGCTTGGTAGCGATCAACCCGTCATCCAGCACGCCGGTATCGTACATCGAGTTAATTTGCTCCGCATATGGGTATTTCTGATCATAATAGGTGCCAGAGGAATCAAATAATACGCTGCCATCAGCGGACAGCACCAGGATGGAACCTTTGAGTTCCTCTTCGTACATCGCGAGGCTGCCCCGGATCTTCTCTGTATCGTAATACACGTCAAGCTGCCCGATATTGCGAAGCGACTGCTTGTTATTGATGGGGATGCGGACCGAATACATCGGAAGATCCGGCAAGCCCACCGTTTTGCGCACCCAGATGTTGGCAGCCCCGACGTTCACGCCTTCCTCTTGATACATCACATCAGGGATAAAGGATCGGGCCTGATTCGTAGGGATAATCTTAAATTGCTTATCGCTGCCAAAAGCATACAGTTGCTGCAAATCCGCGCTATATAACATCAAACTGCGAATATCCGGATCGTCGTCGACAACGTTACGAAAATACAGAACGGTGTCGGTAGACGAACTATTTTCCGCATAGAATCGATCCAAACGGTAATTCACGTAATCCTGATACGGATGCTCCAGGAAAAAAGAAGTGTTCGAAGCCAACTCCTCATCTCGATAAATATCCCGCACCATTGTTTGTACGGATTCATATTTGCTGCCGATGTAATCGCTGACACTTTCGATCGCTCGCTTCTGAATGTCGAGCTGTCTCTGCACCGCGGACTCGGACATAAACATAAACATCAAATACGAAAATGTAATAATCGTCACGATCGTGATGACTGAAAAAAACAAAAGAATCTTCATGAACAAATTGTTCTTGAAGTAATTGCGGTAGATGCTCCGGATGAACATGTCTTCCCTCCTCGCACAAGGTCAATTATACCATGCCTTTGGCACTGCATGCGTTTGTAGTTCTTGGCGGATCAGCGCCAAATCCAAATGAAAAAACGCCTATTCCCCAGGGGAACAGGCGTTTATGGACAGATCCTTGTGCAAGCTTATCCGCGGAATTCCTGCAGCCCTTCGTTCAGCGAGCGAGTTGCTGCATAAACTTGCTGATACAGCTTAAATAGGCGAGCATATTTCTCTACATTAGCCGGAATCGGCTCATAGGTCTTCGCATACCCGATGAAGGCATCAGCGCATTCCTTCAGGCTGCCGAACCAGCCGCTGCCAACCGCCGCCATCATCGCTGCGCCCATCGCCGGACCTTGCTCGTTCTTGAGTGCCACGACCGGCTTGCCGAAGATATCGGCTTGCATTTGCAGCCAAACTGGATTCTTCGCGCCGCCGCCGATGGAGATGACGCGTTCAACCTCGATACCAGCTGCATGAAATAGATCAAACGATTCTTGCAGCGAGAAGGTGATCCCTTCCATCACAGCGCGGGCCAGATGCTCGCGGCGATGTGTGCCGGACAAGCCGATGAAGCTGCCACGAATGACGCTGTCCGCGTGCGGTGTACGTTCCCCGACCAGATACGGGGTGAACAACAGACCTTCCGAACCCGGTGCGATGTCGCCCACCGGCTTCAGCAGCTCGTCAAAGCTAAGCTCCGGTGCCAGCGAATCCTTGAACCAGCTTAAGGAATACCCTGCAGCCAGCGTCACGCCCATTGCATAAAAAGCGCCCGGATGCGCATGGTTAAAGAAATGCACCTTGCCGGCAAAATCTTTGTTCTTATCTTCTTCGTAAGTCAGCACTACGCCAGACGTTCCCACGCTGCACAGCGCGTCGCCTTTACGAACGATGCCCGCACCAACCGCGCCACAGGCGTTGTCAGCACCGCCGCCGAACACTTTCGTGCCCGCTGCCAGGCCGGACTCAGCGGCAAACTCCGGCAGCAACGTGCCGGTAAACTCAGTGCTGCCCACAATCGGCGGGCAGAAGCCAGCGGGAAGACCGAAGGCGGCAGCGATCTCCTCGCTCCATTTCCCTTCCGGCACATTCAGCAGCAGCGTTCCCGCGGCATCGGAGATTTCCATATGCACTTGGCCGGTCATACGATAACGCAAATAATCCTTCGGCAATACAAAACGTGCAGCTTTGGCAAACAACTCCGGCTCATGCTCCTGTACCCAAAGGATTTTTGGCAACGTAAACCCTTCCAACGCAGCGTTGCGCGTAATATCGAGCAGCTTGTCGCCCAGCTTCGCTTCAATATCGCGGCATTGCTTGGTCGTACGGGTGTCGTTCCACAGAATCGCGTTGCGCAGCACATTGTTCTGCTCATCCAGCAGCACTAAACCGTGCATTTGACCGGAGAAGGAGACACCTTCGATGTCTTCGGCCGCTACGCCGCTTTCCTTGAGCAATTGCTGCAAGCAAGCAACGGTCCCTTTGACCCATTCCTCCGGATTTTGTTCGCTATACCCCGGACGCTCTTGGATCAGCGGATATGCTGCGGATGCCTCCCCGGCGATATCGCCGTTTTGATTCACAAGCAACGTCTTCACCGAGCTGGTCCCCAGATCGATGCCAATCACATACTTCATTGCGATACTCTCCCTTCGCATGTCCCCTAAGGGGCCTTATACCACAAAAAGGGACGGCAGGCGTCCCCTTTTGGATAGTTGTGAAACAAGTCTCTCTCTAAGCTTATTTCGTGCCGAAAATGTATTCGTTCAGGCGGGCTTTCACCAGCTCGAGGTGGTTCGATTTGTTCACGATGTTGCTGTGTTCCAGAGCATAAGCTTCCAGCGTTTTGAAGTTCGCTTTACCGGACACGATATCCGCACCGATGCCGGATTTGAAGCTTGCATAACGTTCTTCAATCAGGTTTTCAATGAAGTTGTCTTCGATCATTTTGCCGGCTACTTTCAAGCCTTTCGCGAAGGTGTCCATACCAGCGATATGAGCATAGAACAGATCTTCCGGTTCGAAAGAAGTACGTCTTACTTTCGCGTCGAAGTTCACCCCGCCGGAGCCCAAGCCGCCGTTTTTCAGGATTTCATACATCGCGAGCGTTACAGCATACAGGTCTGTTGGGAATTCGTCCGTATCCCAGCCGAGCAGCATGTCGCCTTGGTTCGCGTCGATCGAACCCAGCATGTTGTTGATGCGGGCTACGCGCAGTTCGTGTTCGAACGTATGGCCAGCCAGCGTCGCATGGTTTGCTTCCAGGTTCAGCTTGAAGTGATCTTGCAAGCCGTATTTTTGCAGGAATGCAATCGTCGTAGCAGCATCGAAGTCATATTGGTGCTTGGTAGGCTCTTTTGGTTTTGGCTCGATCAAGAATTGACCTTTGAAGCCGATTTCCTTGGCATAGTCGATTGCCATTTGGAAGAATCTTGCCAGGTTGTCGAGTTCCAGAGCCATATCGGTGTTCAGCAAGGACTCGTAACCTTCACGACCGCCCCAGAACACATAGTTTTCAGCGCCCAGCTCAACAGCAGTTTCCAGACCTTTCTTCACTTGTGCTGCAGCATAAGCGAACACGTCAGCGTTGGAGGTTGTTGCCGCACCATGCACGTAACGCGGGTTGGAGAACATGTTAGCTGTGTTCCACAACAGCTTCACGCCGGTTTGCTTCATGCCTTCTTTGATTTTAGCTACGATGACGTCCAAATTTTCATTGGATTCTTTCAGGGTTGCGCCTTCAGGAGCAACGTCTACGTCATGGAAGCAGAAATACGGAGCGCCAAGCTTCTCCAAGAATTCAAAGTTAACTTCAACGCGAGCTTTTGCCAGATCCATGCCGCTTACTGTTTCCCAAGGACGAATCATGTTGCCTTGACCAAATGGGTCGCTGCCGTTCATCGTCAACGTGTGCCAGTAAGCCACGGCGAAACGCAAATGCTCCTTCATTGTTTTGCCGAGTACAACTTCATTCTCGTTATAATGTTTAAATGCTAGCGGATTGTCGGAACCTGCGCCTTCATACTGAATTTTGCTAATGTTCTTGAAATAACTCACCACGTATTCCTCCCACCAGAGATTTAATTAAAGTAAGCCTTTACATCCTGTCGATTTTAAGTAGCATGCCCATTTACTTGTGCGAGCATGCCGTCTACACTAAGATCGTATCACGTTCCACTTAGTTTGTCTAGTAAACTAACAAAGTTATTGATTTTACCTGGGACGTTTATGTTATGATGCGTATAGACACAATATTGCCATGCTAACAAGCTTGGGTATAACGAGGGAGTTTACATGAAAATCACAGGCGACCAACAGCTGATCAAAAAAATGAATAAAACGATCGTCCTGGATACGATTCGTCAGCGTCAACCCTTGTCTCGTGCGGATATCTCCGCTGCGATTGGCTTGAACAAGGCGACCGTATCGTCCCTCGTCTCCGAGTTGATCGACAGTCATCTGGTTACCGAGATCGGCCCCGGCGAATCCAGCGGCGGGCGCAAGCCGACCTTACTGCTCTTTAACCGCAATGCCGGATATGCCATTGGCATCGACATCCGCGTCAATGATTTACTGGCTGTGCTGGTTGATCTGGAGGGCCACGTGCTTCAGGAAAAATTGGTGCCGCTTCGCGACTTCAGTCCGGAGCACGTACTGGATCAGATTCGTCAGACTATCCATGAGTTTCGCCAGCAATTACCCGAATCCCCGTATGGGATCGTGGGGATCGGCATTGGCGTACCCGGGCTCGTCGACGACAAGAGCCGGGTGATCTCCGCACCCAACCTGGACTGGAACAAGGTTGAATTATTAGAACCGCTGGCCTCCGAATTCGGGGCCAATCTTCATATTGATAACGAGGCCAACGCCGGCGCGATAGGCGAGAAGCTCTTTGGGGCCGGACGCGAGGCCCAAAACTTGATCTACCTCAGCATCGGGATCGGCATCGGTTCCGGCATTATCGTTGGCGGCGAACTGTACCGCGGCACGTCGAATTTCTCCGGCGAAGTTGGTCATATGACCGTCGCCGAGAACGGCCCGCTCTGCCGCTGCGGCAACCGCGGCTGCTGGGAAACGCTCGCCTCGGAGAAGGCGTTGCTTGACCGAGCCGCCAAGGTGTGGGGAGAACAGCACCCCGACCTGGAGGAGATGCTTCAACTGGCCCGCGGCGGTGACTCCCGGGCGACCCAGCTCCTGAATGAAATCGGCGCCCAGCTTGGCGTTGGACTCGCCAATTTGGTCAACATCCTCAATCCGGAGCTGATCGTCATCGGCAACCGTCTGTCGCTAGCCGGGGACCTCATTGAGGATGCGATGCTGCGCACCATCGAAAACCGCAGCTTGTCTTATCACCGGAAGAAATCCGCAGTAGCTTTCGCCAACTTAGGCATCCGATCGACCGCACTCGGCGCCGCCTCCATGCCGATTACTGCGTTCCTCAGCGAACCGGATTCCGTTCCTGTGCAAGTCAGCGGCTCGACAGCCGGCCTTTGATCCAAAAAGAATAACCCGCAGTCTCGTGTTCTATATTCCACGAGACTGCAGGTTATTTTTATGCCATCTCATCCAGCGGGAAGCTTCGCAGCAAATCGCGCAGCTCTACCTCCGGAAGCGGCTTGCTAATATAATACCCTTGAATGACATCGCATTTCGCGCGGCGTACATGCTCCATCTGCTGCTTGGTTTCTACACCTTCGGCGATGACCTGAAGCCCCATTTTGCGTCCGATCAGAACGATTGCTTTCGCGAGCGAACGGCTGTCATCCTGTTCCGGCAAATGCTCGATAAATGATCGATCCACCTTCAATGTTGTAATTGGCATCTGCTTAAGTGACCCCAGCGAGGAATAGCCGGTGCCAAAATCATCTAATGCGATTTGAATGCCGTTGGCCTTCAATTCATTGAGCTTCGGCACCAGTGATTCCAACGTTTCCATAATCATCGACTCGGTAATTTCTAGCCCTAAGTATTCAGGATTCAAGCCGGTCTCCTGAAGGATCTGCAACACCTTGCCAACAAAGTCTTCTTCAAGCAGCTGAACCACGGAAATGTTCACAGCGATTTTATACGTTCCAAACCCGTCGTCCTCAAGACGTTTGGCGAAAGCACACGCTTCTCGCAGCACCCATTCGCCGATTGGGACGATCAGGCGGCTGTCCTCGGCTATTTTGATAAAGGATAAAGGCGATACGAAGCCAAGTTCCGGACTGTTCCAACGGATCAGCGCTTCAAACCCGCAAATTTGGCCGTCGCGAACCGAGATTTGAGGCTGGTAGTGAATGATGAACTCCCCCCGGTCGAGCGCATGCCGCAGGTTCTTTTCCAAGACCACTCGCTCATTAAACGCTTCAAGGAAAGCTGGAGCGAAGACGGCATATTGGCCTTTCCCCGCCTCTTTGGCCGCGTACATCGCGACGTCGGCATTCTTGAGAAGTTCCTCCGGGCTCCGTCCGTCTTCCGGGTAGAACGATATTCCGATGCTAATCGATACATACAGATCGCTGTCGTCTATCCGGAACGGCTCCTTGAATCCCTGGATCAGCTTTTGGGCCAGTCCCGTTGCTTCTTCCTTCCCCGCATCATTCATCAGAATTACAAACTCATCCCCGCCGAGGCGAAAGAGCATCCCGGCCTCTCCAATCAGGGAGGTCAAGCGAGCGCTGGCCTGTATCAGCAGCCGATCCCCAAATTTATGCCCCAACGTATCATTAATAAATTTAAAATTATCCGTATCTACGAAAAATAATGCGGCTTTGGCATCCTCTCGGGAAACCAGTTCATCCATTTTCTCAAGCAAATATAACCGGTTCGGCAAGTCGCTAAGTGTGTCGTAGTAGGCGAGATGCCGCATCCGCTGCTGGTACAATTTCAACTGGTGAATATCGATATTCGATCCCACCATCCGATAGGCCCGCCCTTGATCATCAAACAGCGCTTTCCCTCGTCCTAAAAACCAGCGGTACTCCCCGTTTTTGCACCGCAGCCGATATTCGCACTCGAAGACCTCTTTGACCCCTGCCTGTAAGGACGCAAATTCCTCATGGATTTTCACATTATCTTCCGGATGGACCACCTGTTGCATCATCTCGCTGGTTATTAAATCCTCTTGTTCGTAACCCAGCAGTTCAAACCATCTCGGCGAATAATACCGATGGTTCCGATCCAAATCCCACTCCCAAATGCCGCCGTTGGATGCCTCCGTGACCATGCGATAGCGCTCTTCGCTACGTCTTAGCCGCTCCTGATTATCCAGCAGCATATCGAAGTTCTGTCTTAATTCTTCCTGAGTCGCCGTTAACTCTAAATGCGCAGCCTCCAGCTCCTGATAGCTGTAATGCAGCTTATTTTCGAATTGCTTACGCTCTTCGATATCTACACCAGTCATGATGAAAACATCGGGGTCACCTTTCAGTCCAGGAATCACTGTCGTGCGGAACAAGAACGCCTTATCCTTCCCTTGATCCGCGCAAAATAAATGAATCTCGCAATGATCCACAAAGCGATACGCAAGCGCCTGATCCAACAGCGGAATCAACTCCCGGCAAGCGTGCTGCAGCAGAGAATGCTCCGTATATGGCCGTCCAATCGCTTCTCCTTCCCGAATACCGGTAATCATCTCGGCGTACCGATTGAAACGCACCGTTGTCCCGTCACCATGTACCGCCCAAATAAACAGGTTGCTATGATCCAGCACTTCCCTCGAAAATTCCCGTTCGCCGTGAATCGTGCGGCGCAGACGTTTGATGTACGTCCGAAGTAAGGTGTAGCCGATGGCTCCCCCTCCGACCAACAGTCCGCCGATGAGAATCAGTCGGTTCCGTAATGCGTAAGAGTAAGATTCAGAATGGGTGAAGAAATATTTCAGATAGAGCTCCTCATACACCCCTGAGCGCTTCACATCATCAATCCGGCGATTCACATACTCAACCAACTCCGGCATTTGCTTGCTGATCCCATAAGCCACATCGCAGGGATACAAACCTTCCAGCAACTTGTGAACCTCTCCGGTCATGTCCTGCTTAACAATCAAATAATCGACGACGTTCTCATTCTCAAACAGCAGGTCGATTTCTCCCCGTTTTAATGCGGCAAGGGCCGCTTCGACGGTAGGATATGTACGATAAGACGTTACACCAACTTTAGTCCGTAAAATATCTTCCGTATATTGTCCGGCGCCTACGCCAACGGAATATTGGTGGAGTTCATCCGTCCTTAATGAGCCGCGAAAATGTTCTCCCGCATAGACTCCGATATAAGTCCGCATCACCGGCTTGGAAAATAGCACATCCTGCCTTCGATTCTCTTGGATCACCATTAATCCGGACGTATCCGCCTTTCCTTCCGTAAGAGCTTGGTACACGTTTTTCCAATCCGAGGTGGAGTAAACCAGCGTATAGTCCTTCTCTTTGAAGAGCATGTGGGTTAATTCCAGATCGAAGCCCATCAGAAATCCGTTTTGACTGAACTTATAAGGAGGATAGTCCAGCTCCGTCTGGTAACGAACCTCTTTCTGCTCCGCTTCGACTGTTGTCGAGCCTAACCCCGCCGTGACCAAAACCACAAGCAGGCATGCCACCCATAACAGACGGATTTGCTTCATTCGCGATACACCCTTTACGTTAGGATAGTGGAGGTACTATCAAATCACGAAAATTAGCATATTTTGCTTTATCTTATCATAGGAGTACAAGAAGACCTATGCCATATTACATGGTTCTACAAAAAAAAATAGACACCTCCTGATGAGAAGATGTCTGACTGTACCTGTTGGCTATTTCGACGTACCGGAAGCATCCTCCGCATCCAGATACGGCTTGTTGGCGAAATAGTACATAAAGCCCATCAACAGCACCCCGCCAACCAAATTACCTAGGGTGACAGGAATCAAGTTGTGAAGAACACCGCCAAACGATATTGTGGCGGGATGGTCCAGCACCAAAGCGATGGCGAAGGTACACATATTCGCAATACTATGTTCATAACCGGAGATAAAAAAGCAGAAGACAAACAACATCATCGCAAACATCTTCGCCCCATCCCCTTGCAGCGCCATCGGAATGAAAAAAGCCAGGCACACCAGCCAATTACAAAGAATGGCGCGGAAAAACAATTCTGTGGCAGGAGTCGTCATCTTATGCTCAACTACGTTGAGCAAGAAGCTATTCACCGAAGCATCGGCAAATAAGCCCGTTAAGTAAATCAAAAGGGCAAAAGCGGCTGCGCCCAAAATATTGCCGAGGTAGCTAAACACCCATAACTTGGTGACATCCAGCCATTTCAGCCGTTTCCTTAAAGCCGCGTATGTATAATAGAACGTATTTCCGGTAAATAGATCCCCGCCGCCGTAAGCGATAAGGATAATTGCAGCGCCAAAGGTCAAGGCGGCCATCGGATAGGTCAGCGGCGAATGCTCCACGTAGAAGAAGTTCCCGCTCTTAAACGCAACGATGACTCCAAATCCGATAAACATGCTCGCCAGCATTGCTCTGGCAATATACCGGATATGACTTTGCATAAAAATCTTATATTTCTTGATTGCGAGCTCCTCAACTTTTAACAGCGATTCAGTCTCCATAACGCCCCCCGTTAATTCATTTTATGGTGTTCTTTGAGGTTAGCTTATCCCTTGTTGGCTGCAGCCATCCCATCACTCCCCATTTTCGTTTAAATCTAAAATAAACGGTATTGCTGCTATTTACAAGCGATACAGATTTGTGCATAATAAAAATGAGGATTATATGATAATGATTATCATTATTGATTCAGAGCTGACCTGGTTTATCAACGAACAACAGTGTAAGAGGAGAGAATGCCCATGAGATTGTTAGCCGCCCGCAGAAAGACAAGGCTGAACATCGATGATTACTTGGATCTGCTCAATCTTGCCACCCATTTGGGCGACCGCCAATGGCAAAAGGAGATCATCCGCAAGCTGGAAATGATGCAATCCGAGGTAACTGACGTTCAATAGTCAGCCTATTCAAATAAGTGCGAGCTTAGGGACCCCCCAGGCTCGCTTTTTTTGTATCTGATCGATAAAAGTAAACTTTTGTCCTCTATCATACGACTACTGGCATTTAGGTGAAAGGATGCGCGTCTTCTGTCGCACTTTGTCGGAAAAATCGATTGCCATCGGTACCGTGCCACATGTATGATGGAGTCATAAGTGATGACTTTAGTAGATTCTCCCGTATGACATACATCGTCTGTTATTCTACTTCTACAGCGGATCATTTCGAGGAGGCTTTGTATTGTGGAAGACGATCAGATACGCTCCCTATTCCAGCCTGAATCCGTGCTCACCGCTTCGGCCTTGTTTCAGGCCATTGATCGGATGGGCGTTGGCCTGGCGATTACAAATCCGAATCTTCCGGACAATCCATTAGTCTATGTCAATCAAGGATTTGAGAAGATTACCGGATACAAGCGAGAGGAGGTTCTCCATCGGAATCTCCGTTTCCTTCAGGGAAAAGAGACCAACAAAGAACATCTAGCCGTAATTCGGAAAGCAATCAAGGAAATTGGGGCCGCTACAGTAACCATCAAGAACTATAAAAAGGACGGCAGCACCTTCTGGAACCAGTTTGTCATCAGTCCCATTTTGGATTCGGACGGGCATCTGCTCTATTTCATTGGGCTTCAGTTCGACGTAACTCGGGAAATGGAGAAGCAACAAGCTTCAAGGGAACGACTTCGTCAGTTGTCCCATTTCGATCCGGTGACCCACCTGCTGAATTCCAATTATTTTAAGGAGCTGATGTACACCGAGCTCGTTTCGGCCCAAGCCGAGAATACCACGGCCGCTGTCATTTGTATCAATCTCAACCGTTTTCGGCTGATTAATGAAAGCTATGGCGAGAGCAAAGGCAATGAACTGCTGCGCCAAGTCGCAGAAAGACTGCGTCGTTCATTCCCGGATGGAACACCGATATGCCGGAATTTTGCAGATGAATTTTTCGTATTGGTGTCGAATATCACGGATCCCTTATACATACATACACTTGCACTAGATTTGTATAAAGCGCTTAGAGAGCCTTACACAATATCCGACTATGCGTTCCAGGTCAGTTTCGGAATGGGGATCAGCCTCTACCCGGACGACGGATCTGACATTCATCAACTGCTGCAGCATGCAGAAATGGCGATGAAGGAAGCCAAGAAGGAAGCGCTCGAAGGCCCGCACTACTATGATCAATACCTGATGGATCGGCTGCAGAGCCAAATTACGTTAGAGAAAAAAATGATCCGCGCACTGGCAAGAGGGGAGTTTGAGCTTCACTTCCAGCCCAAGGTAAATGCCTTATCCCAAGAGCTGACCGGCTTTGAAGCGCTGATCCGCTGGAAGGACCCTGTCCAGGGATACATTCCGCCCAACTCTTTCATTCCGATCGCCGAGGAGAATGGGTTTATCGTTGAATTAGGCGAATGGGTCCTGTTGGAGGCGTGCAAAGCCAATAAACGTTGGCAAGAGGCCGGGTATCCGAAGCTGCCGGTATCGGTGAATGTCTCAGCGGTGCAATTCCGACATCCGCAATTCTTGCGTACCGTTGAACAGGTGCTGGACGAAACAGGTCTTGCCCCACAGTATTTGGAGCTGGAGGTCACCGAATCGCTGTTAAACGATCATGTGATGATCAAGGATACTTTAACGGCCTTGCAGCAAAAGGGCATCTCACTCTCGGTAGACGACTTCGGGACAGGCTACTCCTCGATCCATTACTTGAAGTCGCTCCCGGTTCAGGTGCTGAAAATCGATCGAACCTTCGTGCAGGAGACGCCGTGCTCCGAACGTGACAACTCTCTGCTTCGCTCCATCATCCAGTTAGGCAAATCGCTGGGTATGACGGTGCTGGCCGAAGGCGTCGAGACGAAAGCGCAGTTCGAATTTCTGCAGAAGAACGGCTGCGATCAAATTCAAGGTTACTATTACAGCCGTCCGCTGAACGAAGAAGCCGTAGAAGGCTTGCTGAAATCAAGTTAATGGGCGTTACAGCCCCCGATCCTCTCGGGTTATGCCGTTCTCTTGCCCAAAGGGAATAAGTAAAAAAATAACCATGCCAGCAGCAACGCTCCAGCCGGTATCCCGCTAAGCATCCATCGGATGCCCATCGCGGCCGATGCCGGCTGCTCATTTAGTGCGGCGTCGTAACCACTCGCCTCCAGAATGAGCCCCATGCATGCCGCCTGCAGCGAAACGCCCCAGCGCACGATAAATCCGTTCATGCCGAAGTACATGCCCTCCCGTCTTGCCCCAGTACGCCGCTCATCCTCATCGATCACCTCAGACAACAGGACATCAAGCAGCACCAGCAGTCCTGCCAATCCGATGCCGACGGCTGCAGCGGTGCCCATCGCCCCGCCTGCCTTTGTAACCAAGCCGAACGGCAGCAACGCTGCGGCATAGCAGCCCACCGCAATGAGGATGCCCCTCCGAGCTCCATATTTGGCGGTGATCCGTCCCCACAGAAATACGCAAGGAATCGCGGTGATAAAGATGGCCCCTAGCAACAAGGTGTTATAGCTCTCCTCGCGGCCCAGCACGTATTTGGTGTAGAACGGAATCCCGGCAGGCAGCAGTGCAAATGTAAACTGCACCAGAAAGCTGCCAGTCACGTAAAGGACAAACGCTCGGTTCCCCAAAGTATGTCGAACCGCTGTGGATAAACGGAAGGTGGCACGTTCCGGATCATGATGCTCCCGGCTGCCCCAAAGGGATAACGCTAGGAAGATGGCCGACAATCCAGCGAATATAACCCCCATCGCACCCCAACCAATCTGAGAATAAAGGAGCGGCGGAATCGCGACACCTACAATCATGCCCACGATCCCCATCATTTGCCGCCATGAAGAGACATACGCTCGGTCCTTAATACTCTGGAACATCTCCGGGAACAAAGCCGAGTAGTTCAGAACAACCAAGACGAATAATGCATCATACAGAATCACCGTGCCAATAAAATATGGGAAGGCCGCTTCTTCAGCCGCCGGGGGCGTCCACAGCAATGCAAACGCTGCCGCCAGCGGAACCATTCCAAACCCGATATAAGGGAGGCGTCTGCCAAACCGGGTGCGGGTCCGGTCAGACAAATGACCAAACAACGGGTTCAGCACGGCATTCAGCACGCCGTGAAAGATCATCGCCAAGCTGATCCAGGCGGGCCGTACGCCCAGCACGTCGACGTAATAATAGACGAGATAGGTTGCAAAAGCTTGCGACATCAAATTGACCGCCAGATTGCCCGAACTGTAGGCTACCTTTTGAAGCTCCGTCCGGTTTCCCGGATTTGCGGTTCGCATCATCCGCCCTGCCTCCTTTATTCAATCAGCCAGCCGGCCCTAAAGCTGCTGCTGTGACTTCTGCAGATCCTGCAAGTCCTTCCAACGGATCATCTCGATGCCTTCCTCCGCAAGAACCGTCTTAATGTCTGGATCTCGGAACAACATGTAGTCCCAATGTCTTTTTTCCCATTCGTGATGGATAGCCTTCAGTTCTTCCGTTGCAAGCGCTGGATGGATGATAATCTCTGAAACGCCGGGGCGGAGCCCTTTAAGAACCGCAATCATATCGCGTTTGTAGCTCTCGTATGTTTCGCCCGGCTGCTTGCCAAAGGGCAGACCGATGAGATCGTCGAGGAGGATCACACCCATCCGGTCAGCTAACTCGGTGACCTGACGCATGAGGGCATTCGCCTCCGGGGGCAATTTCCCTATTTGCGGCAGTGAACGAGGCAACCGGAAGGGCAATCCGTAATCCGCACAGATCTCAAACGTCACGTCTAGGAAATGGTTCCCTGTTGCCAAACCATATAGGCTGCCCATGTGGTTATCGAGATGTGTAGGAGCCAAGCCTAGCGCCAATGCGGTCTCCACCTGATTAATCATTTCAAGGCGCACTTGCGGCCGGGTGGCCTGCAATTCGAAGCGGGCGACGTCCTCGGGAAAATAACCTTCCTCTGTCACCAGAGTTCGCACGTCTCCATCCCGGGTAACCGGCCCCCATTTGTACCCGTTCCATTCACTGGTGAACGTCAAATGGACCCCCACATCGTACTCTGGATTGGCAACGCACCACGCCACTGCTTCCTTGGCCCAGGAGCAAGGGATCATCACCGTCGCGGAGGATACCGCCCGTTCCTGCAGCAGTTGGGTAATCGCCATATTCTCCGCATGGCACATGCCGAAATCGTCCGCGTTTACAATCAACAGTTTGGCTTCCCGCCCGTACCCCAATCGCTCTGCCAATGTCATTTGCCTTCTCCTCCGTTTCTGCTCTTCTAATTAATTAAAACGCTTTCATAAATATTGAAAATAACCGAAGTGCATCTTCGGTTAAGGATAAAACTCCGAATCCCGGTTAATGACGAACGTGTCACAGATCCAATCGTGCAATCCCCGCTTCTCCCGGGTAAAACCAATCATGATAAAACCGATCAACAGGATCAAAGCGGATAAAATCTGAGCAAAGTACCTGCAGAGCGAACGTAAAAACGAAATTCGTTCTCCTTGACCATCTACAATTTTTGCGCCAATCACCCGCTTCCCGACCGTCCCCTGCCAGGAAGAGCAGGGCATGATCACAAAATACAAGATATCCAGAATCCGCTGGACCAGATCGGACAAAGGCAGCAACCAATTGACAAGCGTTAAAATGGCAGCATCGATCAAATACGCGAGCAGCCTTCGCCAGAATCCCACGTAGATCTGGTCCGGGTCGCGATACATCATCTCACGGCGTTCCCCCTGATCCTGGTTCTGTGTGGAGGGCGGCTCATAAAAGAAAAACGGTTGCCCATCGGTAAGCATGGGTTGTGACATGTAACTTCAGCCCTTTCTCTGGCCGATGAATTTATATACCAAGTGTATGTTGGAACTTAGGCCTATAGTTCTTGAGTTTGTAATTTGTAATTCCGCTTATATCCTAATAATTCCTGCTCAGGAAAAAAAATAAGGGCAGTCGTGAATCGACTGTCCTTATCGTGATTAACTATTAATGATATTCCGAGCCGCATTGGTTTCTTCCGTCCGCCCGCTCATTTGAGCCACTCCCCAAAGAACCGCTCGTAGCCTCGCTTCATCACGGTCGCCGAAAACTTCTCAAAGGCGTAATCCCGATTGTCCCTGGAAAACTTCAGCGGTGAAGCTGCCGCCATGTTAACCAGCTCAAACCAGTTGTGCTCGTTGCCGGAAAAGGCGTGCCGAGAGCTGATGTGGCCATAACACGGATGCTCTGGTTTGACGACGATTTTGCCCATCGCCAGCGCTTCGGTCAGCGGCATCGCAAAGGTATCAAACCGGGAACAGCTCCAGTACACCTTGGCCGAGTTCATCAGCGCGAACACCTCGTCCTGGGTTAATGCAAACTTCAGGGTAACGTTACGAGGGATGTTGTATTTTTTCACACTTTCCTTATAACGCTCCCCGCCAAACACCATCACGACATCCTTGTCCGGGTTCTGCCGCGCATATTCCAGCACCAGGTCCGGCCGCCGATTCTCCTCGTCCCGTCCGATCCACAATACCCGATTCTCCACAATGGCCGCAGGGTCATAATACCGCTCCGCTAACGTTTCATTAAATCCGATTGGGATCACATCCACATCCGTCACACCAAACACGTCGTTCATTTGCTTCCGCAAAAACTCCGTCTGTACGATCGCCTTGTCCACGATGCCATAGAACGGCTTCATCATTTCGTAACCTGTCAGCGCCGGATCAGGGAAGCTGTGGGGAAACAGTACGCTCTTGGGGAGGAACATTTTCAGAAAAGTAAACCCGGATACCGTATAAATCACGTGCTCGATGTTCTGCGAGTAAATCTGGTCCAGCACGATATCGTAATTGACCAAATCCCCCTTCTCATGTTCATAGCCGGGAAGCCAATCGTGTCCGCTGACATGGCGCTCCGGTGAGATGAACACAACTTCCACGCCCAGTTCCCGGCCGATGTCGCGCAGCCGCTCCGCAAACACACGCGGGCCTTGGGCTTCCGCAAACTGGATTTTTCGCATGACTAAACCGACTTTCTTCATTTGATCCCGCCTCTAGTTGATATAGTAGTATGTGGCTTGCCACGTCATGACTTGCTTCGTCAACCGCTAATGGACCTAATGGACGCTAATGGCTATGAATCCGAGGCTACGCGAGTTTAGCTAAGATGAACGTAAACAAAAGACAGCCCTCCAAATTGCTACATCTCGTAGGTTAAAATGGATAGTGTAGTATAAACCAAACCATTTCAGAGCTACATAGCAAAGGAGAGCTGATACTATGCAGTCTACCA
>NZ_JAWDJI010000160.1:0-27670 GCF_032465655.1 Paenibacillus sp. 3LSP
AGCGGGTGGTTTTTTGTTTCGCACGCTTCGCGAGCTCAACTGGCTAAAGCCATAATAAAAAAACACTCGCGCCGATCGGCGAAGAGTGTTTTTGAGAAATGAAGCTATTCGTTGACCCCTGTATTTTTGGACAGCAGTCCTTTGAGTTCTTTCATAAACATGTTGATATCTTTAAATTGTCGATACACCGAGGCAAACCGCACATAAGCAACTTCGTCCACCGGGTAGAGCTGCTCCATCACCAATTCCCCGATTTGCCGGCTCTCAACCTCAGCGTTCGCCGAGTGGCGCAGGGACCGTTCGACTTCGGATACGATAGATTCCAGCTGTTCAACGGAAACCGGACGTTTCTCACAAGCTCGAATCAAACCGCGCAGCATTTTCTCTCGGCTGAACTCCTCGCGGCTTCCATCCTTTTTGATCACGATCAACGGCACTTCTTCCACCATTTCAAACGTTGTAAACCGTCGATTGCATTTCTCGCATTCCCGCCGGCGGCGGATCGAACGGTTCTCGTTCGCCGGTCTCGAATCCAGCACTTTGGTGCCTAAATAGTCGCAATAAGGACATTTCAAGCTAGAACACCTCCCCTTAAAATAACGTCATCACGGCTTGTCACACCGGATGGCAATAAATTACTGCAAAATCATGTGATTGAAATTCATAGTCCGGCACATAATACTGTTACCAACCACAAGGAGGTGAACAAATCATGGCCCAAAATAATAACTCTTCGAACAACCTGGTGGTTAGACAAGCATCCGGAGCTTTGGATCAAATGAAATATGAAATCGCTCAGGAGCTTGGCATCTCTTTCCCACAAGACGGATATGCTGGTAACCTGACTTCTTACGAAAACGGTTCGATCGGTGGTTACATCACGAAACGTTTGGTGACTCTGGCTGAACAACAGCTGGCAGGTCAATTCAAATAACCGATCAACTGAAGAGAGCATTGGCTGGCGTAGGCCGGTCAATGCTTTCTTTTGTTATCACCTTAGGCCCCCTTAGAAATCATCATAAATCTTCAGATATTGTTTATAGTAGTGGGTTACCCGCTGGACATAATGTCGGGTCTCGCCAAACGGGATATTTTGCACCGTCTCCAATCGTCCGTCCCATCGCCCGCTCTTCAGCCAATTTTTCACATTGGTTGGTCCGGCATTATACGCAGCGATCATGGCGATGTTGTTGCCGTCGAATTGCTGGGACAGCGATCTCAGATACCAGGTGCCGATCTGGATATTCGTTTCCGTCTCGTTACGGATATCATCCAGCGTCGTTTCGGGCAACTTCGCTTTGGAAATTACCCACTCCGCCGTATCCGGCATGATCTGCATAATCCCGAGCGCGCCTTTCCGGGACTCCACTCCTGATTTGTAGTTCGTCTCCACCTTAATGATCGCCGCAACCATAAACGGATCCAGGCCGTTGTTCTTGGCATGCCGCCGAATTTCTTCTTTATAGTGAATCGGATAAAACAACGAAAGCCATGCCGAATTAAAAAAGATAAGGATGATGAAACCGATAAACAACAGAAGCAAGACTCTTTTTTTGCGAAGCCACCTCATCGTAGTCCCTGATCCCGCCAAAAGTCATCTATCTGTCGCTTCGTTTCCTCAAGTCCACCGCTGTTATCAATCAAAATATCCGCCCTCTCTTTCTTGATTTCGATATCCATTTGGGCGTTGATCCGCTGCTCGGCTGCCTCCTTCGACAGCCCGTCCCTCAACATCAACCGGGTTAACTGTACCTCGCGAGGGACATAAACAACCATAATCCGTTCATAGAGCGGATCAAGCCCCGATTCATAAAGCAGCGGAATATCCGCTACCACCAATCTGTGAGGATCCGCTGCTTCCAGTTCTTCCATGCGCTGCTTCATTTCAGCACGAATCGCCGGGTGCGTTAAGGCCTCCAGCGCCTTGCGCTCCTCCGGGTTCGAGAAGACGATCTCGCCAAGCTTCTTGCGATTTAGCGTCCCATCGGTGTTCAACACGCCCGGGCCAAAACGTTCGCTGACGGCGGCCAATACCGGGTGTCCCGGTTCCATAATCTCTCTGGCGATCACATCCGCATCGATGATGGCAGCTCCGCGCTCGGCCAACAATCGGGAAACCGTACTCTTCCCGGTTGCGATGCCTCCAGTCAGTCCGATGTTCATCCCCTATCCACCTCACAAATCTCTCTCATTTAACGTTGCTTGGTGCGTGCGCGCGTGCTTGTCCGATATGGCGGCTGACAGTTCGGGCAAAAATGAGTGCCCCGCCCTCCTACGACAGTCTTCACCACAGGCCCTCCGCAGTTCAGACAAGGCTCTCCTTGGCGACCATACATCCGCAAGGAATGTTGGAACATCCCCATTTCCCCTTGTCCGTTCACATATGATTTGATGGAGGAACCCCCTGCTTCTACCGCTTCGGTTAACGTCTCAATGATGGCGGTATGGAGCCGCTCCAGCTGTGTCTGGTTCAGCTTGTCCGCCGGATATTCCGGATGGATGCCCGCCCGAAACAATGCTTCATCTACATATATATTCCCCAAACCAACGATGTATTCCTGGTTCAACAACGCCGGCTTAATTTTCGTCGTTCTCCGGGAGATTTTGTCTTGGAAGGCTTGAAGGGTAAACGACTCCTCCAGCGGCTCCAATCCCAGCTTCACCAGCGGCTTGTTCGTAAACTCCTCCCCAGGAGCGAACAGATGCATCGTCCCAAACTGGCGTACATCCTTGTAGCGGAGCTCCGTCCCGTCCGTGAACCGGAAGATGACATGGGTATGCTTCTCCACCTCTTCACCGGTCTGATACACCCCGTAACGCCCTTCCATCCGCAAATGGGAGACGAGCACCAGGCCGTCCATGATGATCCGCAAAAATTTGCCGCGGCGTCCAATTTCTAAGATGGTATGGCCGGCAAGCTCGGTTTCAAACCGACGGATATCATCCGGCCGTTGGATGATGCGCGGCAGAAACACCTGCACGCTTTGGATCGTCTTGCCCACGATCAATTGGGTTAAGGTCCGTCGGACCGTTTCCACCTCCGGCAATTCCGGCATATCCTCTCACCTCAATCTAAGTTGTTGTCGGGGGTGGCGGAGCTTACTTCGCTTCGTACCAATTTAATCCGCTCGATACTTCCGCTTTTAATGGTACGGAGAGCTCTAACGCTTTCCCCATCGTTTCCGGAACCAGCTTGCTCATAAGTTCCAGCTCTTCCGGCGGCACCTCGAACACCAATTCGTCATGCACCTGCAAGAGCATGCGGCTCTTTAATCCGTGCTTATGCAGTTCCTCGTCCATGCGTACCATCGCCAACTTGATGATATCCGCCGCTGTCCCCTGAATTGGCGTATTCATCGCCGTCCGTTCCGCGAAGGAACGCAAATTGAAGTTCGAGGCGTTAATTTCCGGCAGATAACGGCGACGCTCAAGCAGCGTTTTCACATATCCATCACGCTTCGCAGTCTTCACGATCTCATCCATGTAACGTCGAACCCCTTGGAAGGCATTAAAATATTGCTCAATAAAGCGAGCTGCTTCCTTCCGCGTAATGTTCAGGTTCTGGGACAGGCCGTAGTCGCTGATCCCATAGACGATGCCAAAGTTAACCGCCTTCGCCGAACGCCGCATATTGGCGTCCACCTGATCCGGGCCTACGCCAAACACGTCCATAGCCGTCTTCGTGTGGATGTCCATATCGTGCAGGAACGCTTCCTGCAGCCCCGGATCCCCGGAAATATGCGCTAACACCCGAAGCTCGATTTGCGAGTAGTCCGCGGACAGAATAAACCATCCTTCCTCAGACGGTACAAATACCTTACGGATTTTGCGGCCTTCCTCCAACCGAATCGGGATGTTCTGCAGGTTTGGATATTGGCTGCTCAAGCGGCCGGTAGCGGCAATCGTCTGCCGGAAATACGTATGCACCTTGCCGGTCTTCGGTGAAATTTCCTTCAGCAGCCCCTCGACATAGGTTGATTGCAGCTTGGCCAACTGGCGGTATTCCAAAATAAACTGCACGATCTCATGATAAGGCGCCAGCTTCTCCAGCACTTCCGCATCTGTGGAGTAGCCGGTTTTCGTCTTCTTGATGACCGGCAGGCCCAGCTTATCGAACAGAATTTCCCCTAATTGCTTCGTGGAATTGATATTAAACTCCTGGCCGGCGATTTCATAAATGCGCGCAACCAATTTATTGATTTGGGCTTCAAATTCTACACCCAGTTCTTTCAAGGCTTCCTTGTTAACGGCAACCCCTTGCTTCTCCATATCGGCCAAAATCCGAGACAGCGGCATTTCCAGTTCATAAAATAATTTCTCCATCTCGTATTTCGCCAAGTCCTCACGTTGCAAAGGCAGGATCCGCAGCAATGCATCCGCCTTGCGGGCCAGATGACGACTTAACACTTCCTGCTCCGGCACTTTGAACTTCGCGCCTTTGCCATACACCTCGTCGTCTCCAGGTACCTGCGGCAGCTGGTATTTCACAGCCAGCCCGCTGATCGTCTGATCACTCTCCGTCGGATCAAGCAAATAAGCCGCCAGCTGAACGTCGTGCTCAGCTCCAGCAAACGCTACGCCATGCCAGAACAGCACCAAGTCAGCCCGGTGCAGATCATACCCGCGCTTGGGCACCTGCTCGTCCGCCAGCCAAGCACGTACATCTGCCGCCTCCTCCGCTTGCAACACGTCAAAAGGCAAGAAATAATGGCGGCTGGCCGTAGACAGCACCATCCCCATCATTTCGGCCTGATGCGGGTTCTCCCCGTGGGACTCCACGATGATTCCCTCGATGTTTGGCAAATCGGCCGTAAGCGCCTGAAGGTTGTCCAAGTCCACCGTGGTCACTTGGATGTCCACCTGCTCCGCGCGAGCTCCTTCGCCGCTTGCATGCTCGCCGCCGGCAAAGTTCATCCGCTCCAGCAGCGACTTAAACTCCAGCTTGCGCAGCATCGGCACCGCGGTTTCCTCCGGAATGCCGTCAAACTTCATTTCCTCCCAGGAGCGTTCAATCGGAACCTCACGGAAAATGGTGGCCAGCTGCTTGCTCATGCGGGCATCGTCGGCGTGGTTCACCAGATTTTCCTTCATCTTGCCCTTCAATTCGTCGGTATGGGCCAGCACTTCCTCAACGGAACCGTATTGATGCAGCAATTTCAAAGCCGTCTTCTCGCCGATTCCCGGTACTCCCGGAATATTATCGGACGTATCTCCCATCAGCCCCTTCAAATCGATGATTTGCAGCGGCTTCAGTCCATATTTCTCTTCGATTTGCTGCGGGCCGTAAGGCTCAACTTCACTGACACCTTTGCGCGTTAACGCCACTTTCACCCGATCGCTGACGACTTGCAGCATATCCTTATCCCCGGTCACAACCAGCACTTCGTGACCAGCCTCTTCCGCTCGTTTGCTCAAGGTGCCGATAATGTCGTCCGCTTCGTAACCGGACAGTTCAAACCAGGCGATGCCAAAGCTCTCCAGCAGCTCGCGCATCAGCGGAAATTGCTCGGACAGCTCCGGCGGCGTTTTCTCGCGTCCACCCTTATACTCCTGATACCCTTCATGTCGGAACGTCACCTTGCCCGCATCAAAGGCAACCAACATATGGGTAGGGCGTTCCTCCTGGATCAGACGCAACAGCATATTGGTGAAACCGTAAACGGCATTCGTATGCAATCCGTTGGAGTTCGTAAGCGGCGGCATCGCAAAAAATGCCCGGTAAATGATGCTGTTCCCATCTATAAGAATCAATTTTTCCATACGACACCTCGTCCACAGTATTCTACCTTATCCTATGATAACACAGGGGCCATCTCGATAACACCAAAGCCGGTCTTGGAAAAGAAAAACCGGCCGCAGCCTGCGTAATTTCGCAAGCTGCGACCGGTTGGACGCACGTAAAACTCCTCTTGAAAGTTATTGATTCAGGTCCGGACGATGCCCGGTCACCAGGTAAACGGCACTTTCCCCGATATTGGTTGCATGGTCGGCGATTCGCTCGATGTATCGGCCTACCAACGTCAGCAGCATCGCCTGCTGGAGGGATTCCGGGTTATTGATCATATATCCGTACAACTCTTGAATCATCTGGCTGTACAGGTGATCCACTTCGTCATCATCCTTGGCCATCTTATAAGCCAGATCGGTATTCTCATCCAAATACGATTGCAGCGATTCTCGTACCATTAGAACAACCAGCTCGGACATCTTCGGGATATCGATGAGCGGCTTGATTAATTTCTGGCCTTCCAGCCGCAGGGTGACCTTCGCGACATCGATGGCCAAGTCGCCCATCCGCTCCAAATCGCTGGAAATTTTAAACGCTACAATAATCCGCCGCAGGTCCTTGGCCACCGGTTGCTGCGTCACGATCAGGCGCGAGCCGATGTCCATCACTTGCTCCTCCATTTTGTTCAGCTCGACATCGCGTTCAATGATCGTTTTCGCTTTGGCCGAGTCCAGCGCCTGCAGGGCATGGATTGCCTCCGTCAGCGCCGCTTCTACATGCTCGCCCATCTTTCTCAGCAGCTGCCGTAAATCCTCCAGATTCTGATCAAATTCCTTTCTTTGAATCATCTTGCTGCAGCCTCCTTGTTATCCGAAACGACCGGAAATGTAATCTTCAGTGCGTGGATCCTGCGGCGTGGAGAAGAGCTTCTGCGTATCATCCGCTTCCACAATTTCTCCGTTCAGGAAGAAGACCGTCTTCCCCGAGATGCGAGCCGCCTGGTGCATGTTATGAGTGACCATCACAATCGTATAGTTATCTTTTAATTGCTGCACCAGCTCCTCAATTTTGAGGGTAGAGATCGGGTCCAGCGCTGAAGTGGCTTCATCCATAAGCAAAATATCCGGCTGCACGGCGATCGCCCGAGCGATGCAAAGCCGCTGCTGTTGCCCGCCAGACAAACTCAGTGCCGACCGTTTCAGAAAATCCTTCACCTCGTCCCACAGTACAGCCTGGCGAAGGCTGCGTTCCACGATTTCATCCAGCTCCGCTTTATTCTTGATGCCGTGTAACCTTGGACCGTAAGCTACATTGTCATAAATCGATTTCGGAAAAGGATTGGGCTGCTGAAACACCATCCCTACCTGTTTGCGTAAAGCCTCTACCTCGACATCATCACTGTAGATGTCCGTATCGGAAATTCGGACAACCCCTTCAATCCGCGTGCCCGGAATCATATCATTCATCCGGTTCAATGTGCGGAGAAGCGTCGATTTTCCGCAGCCGGAGGGGCCGATGAATGCGGTGATGGCTTTTTCCGGAATATCCAGGGAAACGTCCTTTAACGCATGGAATCGGTCATAGTATAGGTTTAGTTTTTGAATCCGGATGATCGGTTTCATTGCAGCTCTCCTTCACCAAAAATACGTCTATGTCACCGGTCCACGTCTCGAAGAAGCCGTTACAGACCGGGGAATGCCAGCAAACTTGAAGCACGGTACCCGCCAATCGCGAGCCCGTGCTAGTTCTTGATCGATTTAGTTCCTGTACACATATTCTCGATTTATCTTGTGTCAATCAATTGAATTCTATCGCACTTATGTAAAATGACATGGGCTACATTGTAAACGGAGTGTAAAAATTTACGAAAGTGATGTTAAATGCTGCAGTTCCATGAGCACAATTCGCGTTCGCTCGGCCGCCATTTCGGATGAGCGAAACATTTCCTGGCTGCGCTGCTCTGCCACCCGAGCCGACTCCACCAGCGATTGGAACGTCCCGTCCGCGTTCACAACCCGCTCATGACTCTCCGCCATCTCCTCCACAGTTGAAGTGGCGGTGGCAGCCGTTTGCTGAATGAAGTGATTTACAGCCCCCAATGTCTCGCTAATTTCCTCTGAGAAGCGCTTGGTCTGCAAGGCTAGCTTACGAACCTCGGAGGCGACGACTGCAAAACCGCGGCCGTGCTCGCCGGCATGTGCCGCTTCAATGGAGGCGTTCATCGCAAGCATGCCGCTTTGGTCCGCAAGGCGGCGGATATGATCCGCCACTGATGAGATCTGCTGCATCTGCTCCAGCAGCTTGGCCATTTGCTTCTCTTGGAAACGAGCCATCTCAAGCACCCGGGTAAACGACGCCTTGACAGCTTCAAGCTCTTGCCGCCCCTCCAACGATAATGCGTTCATCTGTTCTAATTCCTGCCAGCTTCGTTTTGCCGATTCCGCCACATCTCCCATCGAGTATTCGATCTCTACGATCCGGTCCCGGCTGTCACGCACCGCCGCTTGCCTTGCTTCCTCTGCCTCCCGTTGCAGCTCCCGTGACATCTGCATCAAATCCTGAATCGTCAGAATCCCGTAATATTTGCCTTGATCGGTCAGGATGAGCCCATCATAGAAGGAGGCTCCCTCCCTTCCCAACGCCAAATCCAGCAGTTCACCTGCTGTTGTGTCCACCTCGCAAATCAAAGGCTGCTGCTCGGCAAACTGAAATATTGCGACTTCATAAAAGAGATCAGCAGCAAACCGACCCGCCATATGGCGAAAAAACCGATCCCTCATCAACAGCCCCAGAGGTATGTGATCATCATCACAAACCACGATACACGGAAGATCAGGCTGACGTTGAAACTGCCCCATCACCTGACGACAGGGAACCTCCGGGCCAATAACCGGTACTTTGCGACAGAAAGAACGGGCTTCCACCGTTGTGATCACTTTACTGCCTGCTCCTGCCTGCCCTCCATTCGAGCGTTCCTCATACCTCACCGATGCCGCACGGTGAATCTCGCCTGCTTCGCCGCTTGCTGTCCCGCTCTTTGTCTCTTTATCTGTCGAGCTTTCCAGCACTGCTATGGCCTGTTTAACCAACCTGCTTCACTCCCCCATATGTAAACGCTGCGTTCGATCTAATCATAGAGGGATAATGTTAAGCTTATGTTCCCAGGATGTTAGCCCTATGTAAAAAAGAACGTCCACCATAAAAGTTACATGATGGACGCTTGCTTCTTATTGACAACCAGCTTATAGCCGACACCGCGAATGGAATCGATATGCACAGACTGCGGATCCAGCTCCAGCTTCTTGCGCAGTGAGCTGACGTGCACATCCACCGTCCGCTGTCCTCCAATATAATCAAATCCCCACACGGCGTTCATCAGATCGTCTCGAGTCATGACCACACCGGGCTTGCGGGCCAAGTACAACAGCACCTCAAATTCCTTAGGTCTCAGCGTGATAGGTTCCCCGTTCAGCGTCACCTCGTATTTCTCGGGGTAGATCGCCAAGGGGCCCAGCACGATATGGGAAGTATCCTGCTTGGCTGGCTGCTCGCGTTCTTCCTGGCCGGTGGAACGGCGGAGAACAGCAGCAACGCGAGCCAGCAGCTCCGCAACGCCAAAGGGCTTCGTGATATAATCATCAGCACCGGATTTCAAGCCTTGGACGACCTCTTCCTCCGCATTTTTGGCGGTCAGAATAATCACTGGCGTCTTCACGCCCTCGCTGCGAAGCTTCGTCATGATCTCGAAACCGTTCATGCCCGGCAACATCAAATCAAGCAAGATCAGATCAAAATCCTGCCGAAGTGCGGTTTCGTAACCGGTTTGCCCGTGATCCTCTACGATAACTTCATAGCCTTCGTTCGTCAGGTTGTAAGACAAAAGCCGGGATAACGTCGGTTCATCTTCGATAACCAATAGACGTTGAGTCATAGTACCCTCCATTTGTTAGCGGTACAAGTTCATGTCTGAACCAATATCACTTTAATGACAAGCCCAGCATATCACGGCAATGTTAACGTAGTGTAAAGTTCAACAAAAAACGGTTTACATTTTATTTTATGGTCCCCGGATCGTTCTTAATCATCCAGAGAATGCATCAGAGGCAGTTCCAGAATAAACGTTGTCCCTTCGCCTACCTTGCTCTCCACGCGGATGCTGCCGCGGTGCAGATCGACAAGGTGCTTGACGATGGACAAACCAAGTCCTGTCCCACCGGAGCTGCGAGATCTAGCTTTGTCCACCCGGTAGAACCGTTCAAAAATTCGCGGCAAATCCTTCTTCGGAATGCCAATCCCCGTATCGCTGACGAGAATACGCACCTTCTCCTCGTCCCCGCCTTCGCCTATGATGCTAGCGGATACTCGAACTTTCCCGCCTTCCAGGGAATAGCTGATCGCATTGGACAGCAAATTCATGAAGATTTGCCGCAGCCGGTCTTCGTCCGCTTCGATAAACAAATGCTCGGGCACGTCATGCGACATCGAGATCGACTTCTTCTCCGCAGCCGGGAGAAGCACCTCATACAAGCTGTCAAACAGCTCGCTCAACTGCACTGGCGCGTACTCCAGCGGTACTCGCTTCGATTCGATTTTGGACAGTTCCAGCAGGTCGCCAATCAGCCGGTTCAGCCGGTCGCCTTCGTCATAGATGATCTGCAGAAAAGAACGGGTGGTTTCCTCGTCCTTCACCCCGCCGGCAAGCAGCGTCTCGGCAAAGCCCTTGACCGCGGCAATGGGGGTCTTCAATTCGTGGGACACGTTGGCTACGAATTCGCTGCGCATCCGTTCCAGCTTACGAATTTCGGTAACATCCTGCACCAGGAACAACATGCCGCGATAGTTGCCATTATCCTCAAACATCGGCACCCCGTCGAAATGCAAAATTTTCTCTTCGGGATCATAGACATTACGTTCTTCCTGTACCGCTTCCTTCCGGGCGATGCCTTCCTCCATAAATTTCACGAATTCGTAATTTCGCTTAAGCTCCTGATACGGTTTGCCCAATACCATCTCGCCCTTCGTATGGAGGATGCGTTCTGCTTTCCGGTTAATCAAGGCGACATGCTCAGTGGCATCGACCATAAGAATACCGCCGGTCATATTGGCGAGGACGCTTTGCATCAAATCCTCGTTATCTCGGATCAGCTTAAGCTGCTGCTGAAGGCTGTCCGCCATTCCGTTAATCGCCATGCCCAGCTGACCGATTTCGTCCTTCCGAGCCAATTTCACTCTAGCGTCGTAATCAAAACGGGAAATCCGGTGAGCTACGCGAGTAATTTGCACCAGCGGCCTTGTTAATCCCGAAGCCACTCGATAGCTCACCAGCCCCGCGATGAGGAATAAAACAAGCAACGCGCCAAAAAGCCACATCCAAGCTTGGGCAAGCCCTTCCTCCACCTCAGCCAAACTCATCGAAAGCCGAATATAACCGTCAAATCCGCCGGCGGTCACGCGTTGAGCGACATACAGCATATTTTGGCCAATCGTATCGCTGTACCGAATTGCACTCCCGACGTTCCCGCCTGCTGCAGATTCAATCTCCTGACGATGGGCATGGTTATCCATATGCTCCGGGTCGGATTCCGAATCACCAATAACGTTCCCGTCCAGGGTGATGAACGTGACCCGGGAACCGGTCAGCTCTTCGAATTTCTTCGCTTGACGTTCGTAGTAAGCCTCAGCCTCGGGATTCCCTTGGGCGGGAACGAAATCCACAGTAGCTTCCAGCAAATTAATTTCCCGGGCCATATTTTCTTCTAGCGCACGAATGTGCATATTCTTAAACATCTGGGCCATCGTTAGTCCGGCGGCCAACATGGAAATGCCCAGCAAAATCATCAGGATGAGGGTTAGGCGCGAGCGAAAGGTTTTCATGTTTATTTAAACACCGGATCCTTAAATGCGGCGAGCTTCGCCAACGAATCCTTCTCCACGCCTTCATGCAGGCTGTCCCCGTGCGAATCCATCGTCACGATCGCTGCAAAACCTTCGACCTCCAGATGCCACATCGCTTCCGGAACGCCAAATTCCAAGAAATCAACGCCATTGACCTTCTTGATACATTCCGCATAGTACTGTGCTGCCCCGCCAATCGCGTTCAAATACACGCCGCCATGCTCTTTCAAGGCAGCCAGCGTCTTCGGCCCCATGCCGCCCTTACCGATTACGGCGCGAATGCCAAACTTCTTCATGATATCCCCTTGATACGGTTCTTCGCGAATACTGGTCGTTGGTCCAGCCGCCTTCACGTGCCATCCTTCCTCGTCTTTTAGCATAACTGGTCCACAGTGATAAATGACCGCACCGTTCAAATCCAGCGGAGCGTCATGATCCATTAAGTATTTGTGCAGCGCATCCCGACCAGTGTGCATTTCCCCATTGATGATGACTACATCTCCCACCCGCAGGCTACGGATTTGCTCTTCCGTTACCGGGGTTTGCAGCACTACTTCTCGGCTGGCTGGCGCAGGTGTCCCTTCCGCAGCGGCTTCAGTTGTAACCGACTCAAATTCGTCCTCAACCGGCACCTCGCTGCCACGTTCATAAAGCCATTCCCGAATTGCGCCGGTTGCTGGATCAATCTCCACGCCCTGACGGCGGAACGCCCAGCAGTTATAAGCAACGGAGACAAAGAAGCTTGCCGGAAGCCGATTTATCGCCCCGACTTTGCAGCCCAGCAGGGTAACCTCTCCGCCAAAGCCCATCGTTCCAATCCCCAACTGGTTGGCGGTTTCCATAATATATTTTTCAAGTCGGTCCAAATCCGGATTAGGATTCACGTCATCCAGCGGGCGGAACAATTGCTGTTTAGCGAGCTCGTATCCTGTCGTCCGATCGCCGCCGATGCCCACGCCAAGGAATCCTGCGCTGCATCCTTGCCCCTGCGCTTGGTACACGGCATGCAGGATGCATTTACGAATACCGTCAAGGTCACGTCCGGCTCGGCCCAGTCCCTCTAACTCGGTTGGAAGGCTGTACTGGATATTTTTATTTTCGCACCCGCCGCCTTTTAAAATCAGCCGGATGTCAATCGAATCCTGTTCCCATTGCTCGAAATGAATGACCGGCGTCCCCGGACCCAAATTGTCTCCACTGTTCGCTCCGGTGAGTGAATCCACCGAATTGGAACGCAGCTTACCTTCTTCCGTGGCACGCTTCACCGCAGCGTGAATCGCCTTCTTCATTTCAATTTGATTCGCCCCTACCGGCGTGTGGATCATAAACGTGAGCATCCCGGTATCTTGGCAGATCGGTGAAACTTGCTCCTCTGCCATCCGAATGTTCTGCGCAATGGTTGACATGGCCAACCCGGCCCGTGTCGCCCGGTTTTCTAAGGCACGGCCCCGATTCACTGCACGACGAACGTCGCCCGGCAATTTCGTTGAAGCTTCCACAATCAATTCGTATACGCTTTCTTCAAACTGGTGCATGATCCAAGAATCCCCTCTCCCTGCCATCTTGTTAGTACCTTTGGCGCAAAATATGATTCATCCCATGATGTCTTTAACATATCGCATTCTTTAGATTCATAATAACATAAGAACTCGATTCGGTTGACGATTTCTGTCCAAAATCAGCTCCGAATTCAGTGAGATTTATCACTGAACAATTTCTATAGAGGGCTGATTCTGCGAAAAAAACGGATAGAACCCTCAAGCTGTTCGGTCCTGTGCCGAATTTCCTGAGGGTTCGATTACATGAATTGATCCAATCTCAGAATCTTAGCCTGAAGGCTAGCCGTTGACAATCTCACCGCCGTTGATATGCAGCACCTGGCCGCTCATATACGAAGAATCATCCGAAGCCAAGAAGACGTAAGCCGGAGCCAACTCCTCCGGTTGACCAGGCCGTTGCATTGGCGTTGTTCCACCAAATTCGGATACTTGCTTCGCATCGAAGGTAGACGGGATGAGGGGCGTCCAGATCGGTCCCGGGGCAACAGCATTCACCCGGATGCCTTTGCTTCCAACAACGTTCATCGATAACGCCCGTGTGAAGCTGACAATTGCCCCTTTCGTGGCGGAGTAGTCAATCAGCTGCGGGTTGCCTTTATAAGCCGTTACCGATGCCGTATTAATAATTGAGCTGCCCTTGCGTAAATGCGGCATCGCTGCCTTCGTCAAATAAAACATGGAAAAGATGTTCGTCCGGAATGTCTTCTCCAGTTGTGCCGCCGAAATGGCTGTAATGTCTGGCTGCGGATGCTGCTCAGCCGCATTGTTCACCAGGATGTCCAAGTTTCCGAGCTCCTGTACCGTCTGTTGTACCGCCTTCTCGGCAAATGCTTCGTCGCCGATATCACCGGCGATCAACAGGCATTTGCGTCCTTCTTGTTCGACTTCCTGTCGAGTCACGTTCGCATCCTCGTGTTCATTTAAGTAAACGATGGCCACATCGGCACCCTCTTTAGCGTAAGCTACCGCCACCGCCCGGCCAATACCGCTGTCACCTCCGGTGATCAACGCCACTTTGCCCTTTAGCTTGCCTGCTGCCTTGTAGTTCCCTTCATATTCTGGACGCGGGTGCATCTCGGATTCGATACCTGGCTGATGGTTTTGATGCTGAGGCGGCAAGGTTTGCTTCGCTTGTCCATTACCTGCCATTGCTGCATCCTCCTTTACGGTAATTGGTGAACCTCGGTACGAACGTACCTGTCCACTCACTCACCTCTTAGGATAGCCTGACAGCCCCAGCTTATCCGTCTATGATTTCCAATGGACCCCGAATCGTTCAAACAACCATGCTGCATCGTGCTTCCGCAGGGAAGCAAATTTCTCCTTCCGAGCTAATGCCAGTGGGCTGAGCTGTGCTGCTTCCAACAACTCTTCGCCAAACGCCTGATTCACCTGTTCCCGACAAACCGAAGTCAGTTCATCCCCAAAATGTAAGTTCGCAAGGGTCAGTAGATCCACACCCCACATTTCCCGGCTATTGTCATAGGGGAAATTCTGACGGAAGACTTGCATTAACGTCACATCCGGGACAATCTGGCAGGTTCTCCCCTGCAACCAGAGCCTCAAGGAAAATTCCGCCGTCTCCACATCCTTGCCGAAAAAGCCATCCACTAGCCCCTCCATCTCGCGAAACGTACTACGCCCGACGGCAAAGCATTCCCAAGACAACCACGGGATGTCCAGGTTCTGATCTGCACGCTGGATCGGGTAGCGGCGCAACAAGCCAATCATCCCTCCGACCTCCTTGCTGGCCGGGACAGTGGAACGTTCACTCTTCTCAAAAGCCGGGGATACGGCATCGGCTTGTCCCTGCATAAGCGGCTCCAACAGCCGCTCCATCCATCCGTCATCATAATATAAATGAGAGCCGCTGAAGATCAGATAATCCCCCCTAGCATGCGCTGCACCGAGATTACGCGCCGATGTTCCGGGCTCCCCCTTGATCCGTTGAAACGGCTGATCAAACCGATAGTTCATCAAGAAATCACAGCACCCGTCAATCGAACCTTCATCAACGATGATCACTTCATACGGCAAGGTCGTCTGCGACACTTTCAAAGATTCCATCGTCGTGTACAAATCGATTCCATTATTCTTGACTGCGATAATAATTGATACTGATGTTGATGAGGAAGACATACATGATCTCCTTATATTTAGTAAGAATAAATAATAGGATATAATTTAGTAAATCCTGTAATTCCATAATAACCCAATTCGTACTTGCAGTAAATACAAACAAAACCTGTAGTTTATTATCTTTCCAACAGGTTCTAACTTAAGGTAAATACAGGAGGGGTAATATGGATTACGAGGCATTGGGGAAAAGGCTGCGTCAAGAACGGCATAAAATGCACTTGACCCAGGAAAAACTCGCCGAACGCATTGAAGTTTCGGACGCATACATAGGGCAAATCGAACGGGGAGAACGCAGTTTGTCCCTGGAAACGCTGGTGAAATTGGCGAATCAATTGGGTGTTACCGTTGATTATTTGCTCCACGATTCGATTGAGATTAGTGACGATCATTTCTTGGATCAGATCCAACAGATCGTCATGAACCGTTCTACGAAAGAGAAGCAACTGGCGCTCGATATTTTAAAATTAATGTTCACCCATTTGGACGAGTTGAAAAAGGCGAATCAAAGTCCTTCCTGAACTTAGCGCCAACGCTGTTTAAACAGCGTTCAACAAAAAGACCTGCCGGTAGATCTACCGTCAGGTCTTTTTTTGATCCATTAAATGATGGTGCTGAACACCATAAAGAACGAAATGAGCAACACCGTCACAGAGAGCAGAGCGCTTAATGTACGAAGCTTCCCTTCCTCTGCCGTCACCGTTTGATTCTTGCGAATGCCATCCAGCGCTAAACGCAGCGGCTTGCCCATAATTCCGCTAAATGCACCGATCGCTAAATACAAGATCACGATCACGATCATCCATGCGACGGAATAATCGCCTTGTCCAATCAAATAACCGCCCGTCAACAATTGGATGATCAGCCCGATTTGTGCGTATCGGTTCAAAGAGATCACTGCTGATACCGTACCCTCCTGAGCTGCCAGCGATAATTTGCCGATCCGGCCGAGTACAAACGGCAGAACCAGATAGAAGCCAAGCGCCAATGCGCCGACAATATGTAGGAATAACATAACTTGGTACATGAACGTAACCGTCCTTTCGTGTCAATTACATTTATTATAATCTATTTTCTTTATGGATGGAAACAAAGAATGGTAACCAAAGAAATTGCTGAATTACAAGGTAAAAAAGCCCTCCCTGCCAAACGCTAGGGAGGGCTTACTTCAACGGAGATTGTCCTGCTGTAGCTTAAAATGAACGATTACATGTTTTTGATGACATGATCAGCAAACTCGGAGCATTTCACTTCCGTTGCTCCGTCCATCAAGCGGGCAAAGTCGTAGGTCACCGTTTTGTTGTTAATCGAAACTTCCAAGCCTTTATAGATCAAATCCGCAGCTTCTTGCCAGCCCAGATGCTCCAACATCATGACGCCGGACAGAATGACGGAGCCCGGGTTTACCACGTCGAGATCGGCATATTTCGGAGCTGTACCGTGGGTGGCTTCGAAGATCGCGTGGCCGGTGACATAGTTAATGTTAGCGCCTGGCGCGATACCGATACCGCCAACTTGTGCAGCCAAGGCATCGGACAAGTAGTCGCCGTTCAGATTGAGCGTAGCGATGACGTCAAAATCCGTCGGCCGCGTTAATACTTGTTGAAGCGCAATATCGGCAATGGCATCTTTCACGATAATCTTGCCTTCGGCTTCTGCCGCCTTCTGCGCTTGGTTCGCTGCATCCACACCGGACTGCTCCTTAATCCGGTCGTATTCAGCCCAAGTAAACACTTTATCGCCGAATTCAGCTTCCGCTACTTCATAGCCCCAGTTCTTAAACGCGCCTTCCGTAAACTTCATGATGTTGCCTTTATGCACCAGAGTCACGCTCTTACGGCCGTGCTTGATTGCATATTCAACCGCTGCACGGACGAGACGCTTCGAACCTTCTTCCGAAACCGGCTTGATCCCGATACCGGACGTTTCCGGGAAGCGGATCTTCTTCACGCCCATTTCGTTTTGCAGGAAGGCCAGTACTTTCTTCACTTCCTCGGAGCCTTCTTTATACTCGATGCCGGCATAGATATCCTCGGTGTTCTCCCGGAAAATCACCATGTCCACGAGCTCAGGATGCTTCACCGGAGACGGCACGCCTTGGAAGTAACGGACCGGACGAAGGCAGACGTACAGGTCCAGCTCCTGACGGAGCGCTACGTTCAGCGAACGGATACCGCCGCCGATCGGCGTTGTCAACGGTCCTTTAATGGCCACGATATACTCACGGATCGCCGTCAGCGTATCTGCTGGCAGCCACTCCCCGTATGTATTGAAGGCCTTCTCGCCGGCGAACACTTCATACCAAGCGATTTTCTTCTCACCGCCGTAGGCTTTCTCCACGGCGGCGTCGAGTACACGTTTCGAAGCTTTCCAAATATCACGGCCAGTCCCGTCGCCCTCAATAAACGGAATGATCGGGTTGTTCGGCACTTGGAGCTTCCCATTCTGAATTGTAATTTTCTCGCCTTCAGTAGGAAGATCAAACTTTTCGAGTTTCAACATTTTTTACGTTTTCCTCCTTCAAGTCTGTTTGCTGCATCTCACGGTCTCCATTTTACCACAATGTTCCTTGGAGCTCCCGTATTGCGGTTTATCTTAGTTCGATAGGAATGTATTTCTGATTGGTCGCACCGGTATATTCCGCACGAGGACGGATCAGACGGTTATCTTCCAACTGCTCCAGAATATGAGCTGTCCAACCGGACAAGCGGCTGATGGCAAAAATCGGCGTAAACAGGTCACGCGGAATGCCCAACATCGTATAGACGGAAGCAGAGTAGAAGTCAACGTTTGGCTTCAGCCCTTTTTGCGAAGTAACCAACTGTTCCACTTTGACAGAAATATCGTACAATGTGCTATCGCCCTTCAGAATACTCAACTGGCGGGACATATTTTGCAGGTGTTTTGCCCGCGGATCGCCGTTTTTGTATACCCGGTGGCCAAAGCCCATAATTTTCTCCTTATTGGCCAGCTTCTTCAGAATATACGGCTCCGCTTGATCGAGCGTCCCGATCTCGGCCAGCATAATCATTACCGCTTCATTGGCACCGCCGTGCAACGGTCCCTTCAAGGTGCCAATCGCGGAGGTTACTCCGGAGTAAATATCAGACAGCGTTGCGATCGTGACCCGTGCAGAGAACGTCGAAGCATTCAACTCGTGGTCGGCATGCAGCACCAACGCTTGATCTAACGCGCGAACGGCAATCGGATCCGGTTCTTCGCCCGTCAGCATATACAGGAAGTTGTGCGCGATCGATACGTTCTTGAGCGGAGCCACAGGCTCCTTGCCTTCCCGAATCCGGGCAAACGCGGCAATCAGAGTTGGAATTTGAGTTTGCAGCTTAATCGCCTTTAATTGGTTGCTTTCGCGGGAGTTGTCATTGGCGTTCTCATCATACAAAGCAAGAGCCGATACGGCAGTACGAAGCACTGCCATCGTGTTAGCAGTCTGCGGATACAGCTTCATCTGTTCTAGCACCGCTTCAGGAACTTCGGCATAATCGCTGAATTGCTGCCGCAGGCGGTCCAATTCGGCTTGATTAGGCAATTTACCGTACCACAACAAATAAGCTGTTTCTTCAAAACTCGCACGTTCCGCCAATTCGTCGATATTGATACCACGATAAGCGAGAACGCCATCATGTATGGAGCTGATCGAAGAGGTTGCCGCAACAATGCCTTCCAGGCCTTTCGTAGCTGTCATGATTCATCTCTCCTTTGTTAACATTTTGTGAGCAAACAAGCCCATGAAACACTCTCAAAATTGAAAGTTTTAAATTTTCGAAGTTAACCAATAACGGGCTTATAAATGCATTAATAGAGCTCCACCGCTTACTTCTTCATCATACTGGATTTCCGAAAACATGGGAACCGCTTCGACACCACCGGGTACATTAAATGATTTTATCACAACAATAAAGAAATTTTGTAAACGATTGCAGTTGTGCAATGAATTATATCACATCTTCCAAAAAATGTGCATAGCGGAATATCCGGGGTGGACAAATCATAGAGTTGAACTAGGACAGGTTTTTTGGGAAAAAGGGGAGATGCCACTTGGATCACGTGATTGTCAAGCGCGTGCTGCGCGGCAGCTGGATATGCGTTGTCCTCATCGTCTCTGTCCTGGCGGTCTACTGGCTGCTCCCGCTCGTTTATCCATTTTTGATCGCCTGGCTGATCGCCTACGCGATGAATCCGTTGGTCCTGTGGCTCCAAAGACACTTGCAAGTGCCAAAATGGCTGGCTGCGACCCTCTCATTGTTCATTTATGTAGGCAGTGCAGGAATCATTGTGTCCGCGGCCTTAACACGGCTGGTCAAGGAGCTCATCCATTTCGCCGAATCCTTTGATCATCGAATCGCGGAGTGGAGAAATCTGCTGATCTCATGGACGCAAAGCGAAGGCATTCAGTCGATCATTACTGAAATCAACCGGTTTATTGCGGATAACCCTGGCTATGAAAATACGATCCACAAAAACATCGACAATACCGCCGAAAAGTTCGGATCGTTTGTCTCCCATCTCATTAATCACGTGCTGGAAACGATCGTCAACCTGCTCTCTTCTCTCCCGAATTTAGGGGTGATTCTTGGAGTGATCCTGCTGGCTACTTTTTTTATCAGCAATCATTGGGAGCGGGATATGCGATTTCTGGCCGCCTCGGTCCCTGCGCCGTTCCGCAAAACCGTAGGCGCCATCTGGCGCGACCTTCAGCGGGCGTTATCGGGTTATCTGCGCGCGCAATTTATCATGATTTCGATCACCGCACTGATCGTTCTCATCGGCTTGCTTATTCTCGGCGTTGATTCCGCCTTCACCTACGCCCTGCTGATCGGTCTTGTCGACCTGTTGCCTTATCTCGGGGTCGGCACGGTGATGATTCCTTGGCTCATCTATGCCTTTGCCACCGGCCATGCCACGCTGGGGATTGGACTGGCCATCTTGTACGGCGTCATCCTGTTGGCCCGCCAGCTCATTGAACCCAAAGTCCTGGCCAGCAGCGTAGGACTTGATCCCTTGCCCACGCTGATCGCCATGTTTGTTGGGCTAAAGCTGTTTGGCGTATTGGGACTCATCGTCGGTCCGGTAACGCTCGTCATCCTGGGAGCTGCCGTGCGCGCCGGGGTTGTCCGGGATTTACGGAACTATATTTTGCATGGTCGATTGAGATAAGGTACGCTTCCTGCTTGAAAGAAAAGGCATCCCGTCCCTCCGAGACGAGATGCCTTTTCTTTGACTTGTTCAGGGGCTGTCTGCCACCAGATTTAACGGCGGAAATACGTAATCGTTCCGTCCTTGATCTTCTTGCTGACCCATTTCATCAGCGGGATCCGATATAGAATCCGCGTCAGCGGAAATACCATCGTAAATCCAATGATGTCGGTAATAAAGCCAGGGATCAGCAGCAGAATCCCGCCGGCAAATACGCATAAGCCATCCAGGACCATTCGTCCTGGAATTTGTCCGCCGCTCATCTGAGCTTGGGCATCCGCGAGCACTTTACGCCCTTCAAATTGCATCATTAACCCGCCGATGACCGAAGTCGCCAATGTTAAAAATATCGTCTTCCCAACGCCCAGCTTCTCGCCGACGTACATATACCCCCAAAACTCAACAATCGGAATCAACACGATGAGAGCGGCTATCCATTTACGCATATCAGGACTCCTTTATCACATTCCTGTACTTGTATTTTACCGCCTCCGCGTCACATAATCAAAATTTTACGGTTTTCGGGCTTCCTCCAACGCCGCATACCATTCCGGAAACACCTTCTTGAACTGCACCGGTCTGAAATCCTCGCGGCGAACGACATAATGCGAAGAAGAACCCTCGACGCACAACGTGCCTTCACCGTTATACACCTCATATCCGTAGGCCGTTTTGACCCCGTTGTTCTCGATGACCCGGGTCTTAAGCAGCACCGTATCCCCGTACCGGATCCCGCGTTTATATTCCACGTTCATTTCGTGAACGGGCGAGATATACCCCGCCTGCTCCATGTCGAAATAATCAAAGCCGAGATTCCGGCTCAGCTGCAGCCTTCCCTGCTCGAACCACTCGATATAACGCGCATGGTAAATGATCCCCATCATGTCAAACTCCGAATATTTCGGCTCAATGGTCAGTTCGCATACGTACACCCTTCTCCGCTCCTTCCTGATTTTCGTGATGCTGCCGCAGGCCCCGTTCCCGTTCGGCGGCAAAAAAAGCAATGGTCCCTCAGCGGGCCCCATTGCTTTCTTTGTGACTTGAAGTCGATGTATATGAACCTTAAGTTACTTGCGGATTTGCCCGATTTTCACCAGATTCGTGGATCCGGAACGTCCGAGCGGTACCCCAGCCGTAATGACAACGAGGTCGCCTTCTTTGACCAGTCCGGAATCCAGGCCGCCCTTCATCGCTTTGTCGAACATTTCGTCCGTCGTGCTGGCGATATCTCCTTTCACCGGCGTTACGCCCCAGTTCAGAGCCAGGCGGCGCAGCGTTTGATCTTCCGTCGTCACAGCGATGATTGGTGCTTTCGGACGATATTTGGAGACCATCCGTGCTGTATAACCGGTTTCCGTCGAAGTAATGATCGCTTTCGCATTCAACTCCAGCGCCGAGTTGGCAACCGCTTGGCTGATCGCTTCGGTTACGGTTGTTTGTTGGGCATTGCTTTGTTTAACGAAGATTTCACGATATTCCAAAGCGGATTCGGCTTTCTCTGCGATGCGGGACATCGTCAGTACCGATTCCACCGGATATTTCCCGGCAGCTGTTTCGCCAGAGAGCATAATCGCGTCCGTACCGTCAAAAATTGCGTTAGCTACGTCACTGGCTTCTGCACGCGTAGGTCTTGGGTTGCGTTGCATGGAGTCAAGCATTTGTGTAGCCGTGATAACCGGTTTGCCCACACGGTTACATTTCTCGATCATCCGTTTTTGCACAAGCGGTACATCTTCTGCAGGAATTTCTACGCCGAGGTCACCGCGGGCAACCATCAGGCCGTCAGATACTTCGAGGATTTCATCAAGGTTGTCAACACCTTGTTGGTTTTCGATTTTAGAGATGATTTGAATATGAGTTGCGTTGTGTTGTTCCAGCAGTTGACGAATTTCAAGCACGTCGCTCGCTTTACGAACGAAGGAAGCGGCAATAAAATCGATGCCTTGCTCGATCCCGAACTTAATGTCGTTAGCGTCTTTCTCGGTGATGCCTGGCAGGGAAATGTTTACGCCGGGTACGTTAACGCCTTTTTTGCTCTTGATCGTTCCGCCATTGACGATGCGGCACTTGATTTCCGTTCCTTGAATGTCAACGACTGTCAAACCAATCAAACCGTCGTCGATCAGAATCGTCGAACCGACTTCCACATCTCCAGGAAGATCTTTGTACGTGATGGAGATCCGGTTCTTGTCGCCGAGAATCTCTTCGGTCGTCAAGGTGATGAATTCATCCTGTACCAGCTCGATAGGCTCTTCTTTCAATTTACCGGTACGGATTTCAGGACCTTTGGTGTCCAACAGTATGGCGATCGATTTCCCCAGCTCCGCACTCGCTTGACGAATGTTCTTGATCCGGTTCCCATGCTCTTCGAAATCACCGTGGGAGAAGTTCAAGCGAGCGACGTTCATTCCGGCCATAATCAGCTTCTTGATGTTTTCTAACGATTCACTAGAAGGACCGATAGTACATACGATTTTTGTTTTGCGCATTTGGGTTTCCTCCGTTTAAAATAGTTCTCTCTATATAATCTTTTCCAACAACTAAATTTACTACAGTTTTGTCGATTTGTATAGGAAGTTTATCATATTGTAACGAACTATCCATGATTATGCGCCTAGCGACTTGGCTAAGCAATAGGGTTTTTCGGCGTCTAAACCTCCAGTATTTCCCGAAAACAGCGAAAATAACCTTACCGGAGGTCCCATAGGTTCCCCCGTAAGGTTATCGCTGTGAAACTTTAACTTGGCTTGGCAGTTTGGACCTGCGAAGCTGCTTCCGGTTCGCTTGACGCTTCGGAAGACGTCTCACCCTCAGGGAGGCCCGCAACTTCAGCCACCGTTTCCGGTGCCACAGTTCCTTGCGCCTTCGGCGCTCCTGCCTTGCCTGCTACCTGAAACTCGCCGATTTTGCGGAATTTCCGATAACGGTCCTCCACCAGCTCATCCGAATTCAGGTCGGATAATTCTTCCAGATGACGCAACAACGCCTCTTTGATCGAGGCAGCTGTCGAATCATAATCCCGGTGTGCGCCGCCGCGCGGTTCGGGAACAATCTCTTCAATAACGCCCATCTCAAGCAGATCTTGAGCGGTGATCTTCATCGCTTCCGCCGCCTGATCGGCCTTGGAGGCGTCCTTCCAAAGGATCGAGGCCGCCCCGTTTGGCGAAATGACGGAGTAAATGGCATTCTCCAGCATCAGCACGCGGTTGCCTACGCCAAGGGCGAGCGCGCCGCCGCTTCCGCCTTCTCCGAGAACAACGCAGATGACCGGTACCCGCAGCATCGACATCTCACGCAGATTCCGTGCGATCGCTTCCGATTGTCCGCGCTCCTCCGCCGTAATTCCCGGATAGGCCCCCTTCGTATCGATAAACGTAATGATCGGCCGCCGGAACTTGTCCGCCTGCTGCATCAACCGCAGCGCCTTGCGGAAGCCCTCCGGATGCGCGCTGCCGAAGAAGCGGGCGATATTATCCTTCGTATCCTTCCCCCGCTGCTGCCCGATCACCGTGACCGGCACGCCGCCCAGCTTCGCGAGACCGCCAACAACAGCCAAATCATCCCCAAACAACCGGTCCCCGTGAAGTTCAATAAAATCTTCAAAGATCAAGCCGATCATATCCAGCGATGTCGGGCGCTGATGATGGCGGGCCAGATGCATCTTTTGGGAGGGAGAAATGTTGCTGTAGATCTCTTCCTCCAGCTGCCGGTAACGCTCTTCCAAGCGCGCGATTTCATCGGTAAAATCGATTCCCTTCTCTTTGCCAAACTGCTCCAGTTCAGAAATCTTCTCACGCAGCTTCACAAGAGGCGTCTCAAAAGGCAATTCACCAGCCATTTATACTCCTCCCTTCACGCCGTGCAATTCTAGCAATTTCGCCAGCGTCGATTTCATATCCTTGCGGTTCACGACAAGATCGACCTGACCATGCTGCAGGTTAAATTCCGCCGTCTGGAAATCGTCCGGAAGCTTCTGGCGAATCGTCTGCTCGATGACAATTCTTCCGGCAAAACCAAATACGGCCCCGGGCTCGGCCACAATAATGTCGCCAAGCATGGCAAAACTAGCCGATACACCACCCGTCGTCGGGTCTGTAATGACTGATATATATAAACCGCCATGTTCGCTTAGTCGGGCCAAAGCGGCGCTCGTCTTGGCCATCTGCATCAAACTGAGGATACTCTCTTGCATCCGCGCTCCGCCCGATGTGGAGAAAATGATCATCGGCAGACGTTTTTCGATGGCCTTCTCGATGGCACGCGTAATTTTCTCCCCTACAACCGATCCCATACTCCCGGTGAAGAAGTCAAAGCTCATCACGGCTGCCACAGCAGGATAGCCATGGATGGTCCCCTCTCCGGTCACGACCGCTTCGCGTAGTCCCGATTTCAAAGCCTGCTGCTCCAGCTTGCTGGCATACCCCGGGAACTTCAGCGGATCGACCGAGATCAAGTCAGCATCGTACTCCGTGAAGCTGCCTTCATCAAAGGTATAGCGAATCCGATCCAGAGCGTTCAGCCGCATATGGTGTCCGCAGGAAGGGCACACCATCAAATTCTTCTCCAGTTCTTTGCTGTACTGAATCGCACCGCAACGGCCGCATTTATTCATCAGGCCTTCCGGAATTTCGCGTTTGGGGCGATCTGCCTGCGGCGTGCCCTCTTCATTGCCGGTTCGTCCTGAGGGAATGGTCGCGTACTTCCTCTTCTTCTGAAACAAATCTTTGAACACAACTACACCTCTTCAGCCGTTTATTTATCGTAGCAGTTCCACAAAGTCTATAAAAACCCAGACGACCCTATATGAACCCGCACTTCTAGGCCTCATCTGCACTAGGAATCTCGAATCCCTTTGCTAAGGATGCAAAATCGAATTCAACACTTCTTGCACTTCTTCCAGTTCCCCGGAAGGAACTAAAATCTCGTATTGTTGTTTGGATAAATTAACAGGACGTGTTTGGACAAGGAAGCCTTCTTCGGTGAGTTTCGTCTTGATCATATCCGCAACTTTCGCGGTAGGCGCAATATACATAACAGTCCACATGCCCTTTTCAAAGCCCCCTAACCTAATCTTTGAGCCCGTATAATAGAGTAATGATAACATAATTTTCAAAAATCCCGCAACAAAAGGAAACCCGCGCAGAAAGCGGGTCTCGGCAACGGATCCGCCGCAGAGCCCGGCGCTAGGTTCCACGGGACAGCAGGCATTACTCTGAAAGATATTTTCAGAAGTAATGGGGCAAGGGCATTGGATGAGACGGGATCCCGTCCAAAGACAATCGGCTCTTGGGCTCGATTTTTCAAGAGGAGCCCGACGGATAGGTCGTGGCCTGTTCATGTTTATGGGCGATTCGCGCGGAAGCCGCTGCGGCCAGACCGGCGACTAAATCGTCAAGAAAGACATGAATGCGTTCGCCGCGATTGTTCAGCTTCCCTATGATCTCCGGTTTGACCTTGTCCAAATAGCCGAAGCTTGTCAGGCCAATCATTCCAAACACACTCGTGATGCCCAGCGCCATCGTTTCATCCACCCCATACAGCGGTTCGTCGGCCTCCAGGATCGCTTGCAGCGGTTCAGGGAGCTGCTTCTGTTCAGCCAGTTCATCAAGTGCGATTCCCGTAAATAGGGTATATTGAACCTCCCTCTTCTGCAACACAGCTTTGACGCTTTCCAAGCATTGGTCCAGCGTCAGATCCGCATGATACGCCGTTTGCAGCGAATGCACAATTTGAGCGATATCCTCCAGCTTCACTCCACGGCGCAGCAGTTGCGCTTTCGCCAATTCATATGTCATCGTTTCTTCCTCCCTTGATCCCGGCGCAACCGCCGTTGCCCGTAATTGTCGCGATAGGGTTGTCGTCACACTGCGAGGTGCTGTCCATTTAGTGGTCGTCTTCGTAACCTCCAGGAACGAAACTCGGCTAGTGCTGCTGTTGAACTGGTACAGACGTTGGCTAGTGCCTGTAGTTGGTGTTGTTGACGTTGGCTGGTGCTGATGATGGCTACCGTTGACCGTAGTTCCCCCCGCTAGTTGACGATGCCGGAATTCATTTCATGATCGATTCTTGGTCATTCGTGTGTTCCTAAGTGTATGCACCACCCTCCAAAAATGTTCGTTAAACCGTGTCCCGACCTATCCGAAGCTTGCCCGCGCTAACGGACCTCAGCGACACTATTTGCCCATTTCCCGCAGATTTCCCAATGTAACGGACACTACGGCCGTTATTTGGCACCCAACTGGTGATTTCAGGCACTATGCGATGAAATAAGGTCGCTCAGGTCCGTTACTTTGCCAACCTTCTTGTAAACGTTGGAATAACGGCACTGGAGTCCATTAGATCGGGTGCAAAATAAATACCCGGCCCTGCATCTATGCAGAACCGGGTTATGGCCACCGGATCATGGCGATCCTTGGTCGGCAGATCGCCGTTATTTGATTTTGACCGTGTCGGGGCCTAGCATCTGCTCCATTTCACGGATCAAAGCGGGCGAAGGCTTGATGCTGTAGCGCTCCGTCAAGGCCAAGAGCTTGCCGGTGCTTTCGTAGAACAGCACCGTTGCGATCGGGCCGGGATGCTGCTCCAGCAGCAGCTTGAGCCGCTCCAGCAGCCGCGCGTTCTCCGCCGCGGCTGTGATCTTGATGAAGACGCGCTGCGCCGGCGTCTTCTCCTGCCCGCGCCGCGCGCCCGGCGCGGGCGCGGGTCCCGCCGCCGCGGCCGGTGCCGCCGGCCGCGCAGCGGCGCCTGGCCCGCGCCCGCGCGCAAGGCCGCGGCGCAGCCGGGCCAGGCTTTGCTCGCTCAGCGGAGCCACTTCGTCGGCCAGCAGCTTAAAGCCTTCGTCCTGCTGCTGGACGACGCCGCGCAACGCGAGCAAAGCCCCCTTCTCGACGTGGGCGGCCGAGCGCCGCCACACTTCGGGGAACAACACAACCTCGCAGCGCTCGATCTGGTCCTCCAGCTCCATGAACGCCATCGCTTTCCCCTGCTTGGTTGTGATCGTCTTCACGGACACGACCATCCCCGCGACAACGGTGCGGGTGTCGTCCGGGGCTTCGGCCAAATCCATCAGCCGATCGACGCCTTCGCCCTCCAGCAAGGCATCGAAATCGTCCAGCGGATGGCCGGACAAATACAGCCC
>NZ_JAWDJI010000161.1:0-12839 GCF_032465655.1 Paenibacillus sp. 3LSP
CGCCCTTGCAGGTGCGCGTGCTGGAGGGCGGAACGCCAGACCGGGGCAAGGCCCGGCAGGCGTTCCGCCAGCAGCTGCTGGAGCTCGGCCTCCAGCAGCGAGCGGCCCGCCAGCGCAGCCGCCAGGCGCTGCGCCGCTTCGGCGAGCTCAGCCAGCTCGCTACCCGATCCCCCACGCCGAGAGTCATGCTCGTCGTCCCACTCCCTCACGGTCGGCCCGCCTACTCCATCCATCTGCATGGAGTATTGCCCCTGATCGCACACCTCCGCTTTAGCACCCAAACCTCTCACTTTATTAATGCTCGATAAGGCTCTTTTTCCCGTGGCCCCGACCTTTTTCTCCATCCACATTCCCGTCCTCATCTCCCTTTCCGTATCCTTTTCTAATTCCAATGTGTCCTCAATCCGTCCCGTCAACCTCATTCCCATCCTGGGATCCCCGCTATTCCCGCTATGTATAAACATCCGTCCCCATGCCGTGACTTGGCCATCCTTCACCAGCCACCCCCGGTGCCGACCTACCAGGGCACCCTCATCTAACGGCTCAGCCGGATGAATCAGCCTAGCCTCCGCTTTGATTTCCTCCTGCAAGGTCCGCATCAAAAAATGATCCCATTCCTGCTCTGTCCACCGATCCATCTCACGGAATGCCTTGAAGGAATCTCTAGCCTCAACCGCCCAACCGAACGGTAATCCTTCGGATAATAAATAGATTGCGTGCGCCTCTCGATCGAACCACCACAACAAGTCAACGTGCAAATCTAAGCTAACACGAAGCTGCCATCCAGATTTAGTGCGTACGGCATACAGACTCCCTCTCACAATTTCCACCGTCCTCCTAATTTCTAACATCTTTATCCATATTTCAACAGTTTTCGGATAATTCCTCTTTTTCGGATCTTAGTTTTTTTCAATTTCAAAATTTCTCCGTTGCTTCGACTTCTTTCACCAAAATCCTCACACCTTCTGTCGCATCTTGAACCCTATAAAGTCCCCCTATTGGGTTGTCCTGGTGACCCGGAGATCCCTCTTCGCGCGTAACGGAACTGAACGACCTTATTTGCCTATTTCCCGGCTATTTCCCGGGATAACGGAACCTACAGACCTTATCCGGCCAAAAAGAAGGTAAAACTCCCACACATGGTGCAAATAAGGTCTCCTCGTTCCGTTAAAATCCCCATTCTTGCAATCCCAAGCAAATAACGCCTCTGAGTTCCGTTAGCACGGCCACCACTTCGAGCCCAGGTGCACATTGTGCTCTGCATATTACAAGTTACTCATGTCTTCTAGGCACTGCTCGTAGCTCTCATCATCACTCGTACTCACTCCCCGCCGCCCAACCCGCTTCACACCACTGACCACCACCGTCCACCTCCAATGCCACTTTCTGATTTTCCTATTACAACCTCTTGTTACTGCTCTGCCTCCCACTTCCCGTCACCTTATTTACTCACCTTCACACCCAACCTCCTCAACCCCCCCAACCGCATCCTTCTCTCCATCCACATCAATCTGGACCTCAGAGCTCCCCGCCGCCCCATCTCGCCTAAAAATGCAAAAAAGCACACTCCTCGGCTTCTCGCCATAAAAGAGTGTGCTTCACACTTTAATCTGCGCATAGCTATGCGCCTGCTTAGTCATATGTTGTTTACACATGGACATATGGAATTTTGTCCGCCTCCCGCGGTACGCGAAGGTCGATGCAGATCGGCGCATCCTCTGCCACCGTGGCCGCATACGCTTCCACATCCTCTTGCCGCACCACAGCCAAATCGATAACGGTGAGTTCCATTCCGCCTTGCTTTTGGAGCTTCCGCAAGATTGCCAGCGTATCGTCCTGCGAGCTTTCGTCCAATACCGTCACACGTAGATCTAAACTGCGCAGCCGCGCATACCACGAGAGCGCCCGCAAATACCATTCCATTTGGTTCTCATGATTGCTCGTCACCAAAATATAATGAACCCTGCGATTTCTCCGTTTTCCTTGCTGAACTATTCCGTGCAAAACATGGACCAACGCCGCGGCTAAGCCGTAACTGAGAAGGATCCAGCCAATATAAGAAACCACCGTACCACCTCCCTTATAGCGACAATATATGCCGCCGCCAGGAGGTCGGTTACTGGGCTCGCACGGAAGGAGCCTCCACGCAAAGTATATCAACAAAATCCGTTGGCTTTCCACCAACTATGTATATTGGCCGGTGCCGTCGCTGGGAGAGGCGTAAAAAATGCAACCGGGACACCAGATGCATTTCCAGACATCGGATGTAACGGCAACATCGCCTCACTTTTCAAGATCATGAATAAAATGGTAACCCCGGCCACAAAGAGCCTCCCGCCCGAATCCCGCCAACCCCTTCAAAACCAGCCACGGGACGGTTAGGCAATTTCGAGTGACCCAGCCCAGCTATCTTATAGGGTTACCCAGCCGAACTTAATCGCATTAATTACTGCTTGGGTACGATCGTCGACGTCCATTTTTTGCAAAATACTGCTGACATGATTCTTAACCGTCTTCTCACTAATAAACAAATGCTCGCCTATCATCTTGTTGCTGCGACCTTCCGCCATCAAGCGAAGCACCTCGGCCTCCCGGCGTGTCAGCGGGTTGTCGTCACCGGCTACGAATTTCACGCCCGCTTCGCGGATCGCTGTATCCTCGGCAATCGCTCCCGTTTCGCTCAGGTATTCCATCCGGCGCAGCTGCTGAATCAATTTGCCCGTCACCTTCGGGTGAATGAACGCATTGCCCTCCGCTACCGTGCGAATCGCATTGATCAGGGACTCCGCCTCCATATCCTTGAGCAGGTAACCTGTCGCACCTTTGCGCAACGTTTCAAAAACATAACTCTCATCGTCATGAATCGACAGAATGATGACCTTTACGTCCGGCAGCGCCTCGCGCAACTCGGCCGTAGCGTCCACGCCGTTCAGCAATGGCATGTTAATGTCCATCAGTACGATTTCCGGCTGAAGCTGCAAGCAGCTTTCCAGCACCTGGGCGCCGTCGCCGCATTCGCCAACGACTTCGATGTCTTCCTCCATATTCAAAATCCGCTTCAGACCCTCACGAAATAACTGGTGATCGTCCGCCAGGAGAACTTTAATCACTTGTCTGGTTCCACTAGTAAGACTATCCATCCTGGTACTCCTTTCTCTTATCTGAGTTGGTTGGGATATGAATGATGATTTTCGTGCCCAAGTTGGCCGCCGATTCAATTTCCATCCGGCCTTCGAGCAGCTCCACTCTCTCCCGCATGCCTATTAATCCAAAGTGTGTATGCTCTTTCGTCTTCTGTTCCAGCTGATCCACTTTGAAGCCTAACCCGTTGTCGGTTACCACAATACGGATCATTTGTGCCTGGTACGTGATTTCAACGCCTACATAAGTTGGAAAAGCATGCTTCGCCGCATTGGTCAACGCTTCCTGCACCAGTCGGAAGATCGCCGCCTCCATCGGAGAGGACAACCGGTGCTCTTTGCCCCGGGTTTCAAAGGTTGCTCTTATCTTCGTTTTTTCTTCGTAGTCATGTACATACTTTCTCAGCGTCGGAATCAATCCCAGATCATCCAATGCCATCGGCCGCAGGTTGAAAATAACCTTCCGCATTTCTTCCAAACTCGAGCGGACCTGCGCTTTCAAATCTACTATTTCGTCCTGCACTAGTTTAAATTCCTGCTTAGCAAGCATTCTTTCTACAATTTCCGTCCTTAGCACTAGATTGGCCAGAAGCTGGGCAGGACCGTCGTGAATCTCGCGGGAGATACGTTTTCGCTCCTCTTCCTGAGCCAAAATAATCTTCAATCCGATCAATTGACGGTTCTTCGCAGATTCCAAAATCCGGGTCACTTGTCCTAATTCACCGGAAAAGTACTCCAGCACGACGCTCATCTGCGAACTGATCGTCTCGGCGCGCTCCACCGACTTCTCCACGTTCCGCGCACGCTTCTGCAGTTCATCACGTCGAGCCTTCAAATACATTTCCTTCTCTCGGTAGATGAGCAGGTCGAGCTGGAGCTGAGTTGCCTTTTCATAGGCTTGCTTAATATCTTCCTCGGTATAACGCACGAAGTCCCGGCTGACTTCCGTCAGCCGGATGCGGGATTTCCGGTAGTTAACCTCGAGCTGGTCTACCTTCTCTACCGTTTCCGCCGTTTCCTTCATGACATTCTGTAACTCATTATTGAGCATCTTCAGCTCATTCCGGGCCGAATCTAGTATTTCCAGGATCTGCAGCTTGCTATTTTCCAATACGCTTACGGCGTTATTAATAACGCGATCTATGGCATCCGCTTGAAAATCCACACAATCCTTCTCCGTTTCTTAGTCCAAATAGTCCCAGACTAATCATATCATGATTCGAGGGTAATGGATTTGGTTTTCTGCTCCCAATTTACGCCAATTCCGAGCTGTTCAGAGACCAAACGTAATGGGACTAAAGTCCTTCCATTGACAATAATTGGCGCGACTTCCGCTTTGGAAGAGACCCCATTTAGCAAAAATGCCTTCTGCCCCACCGTCAGCTCCAACACCATAGTACCGCGAGTTACCGTGATTTTTTTTGCCGCCGCGTTCCATGCGGCGTTCCCACCAAAGACGTCCAGCACGTACTTGATCGGCACGTAGGTCGTATTGTCCTTAAGCAATGGAGCAACTTCCAGGTTTTGCTTCTTCCCGTTCACCGTCATCGACTTCTGGCCGATCACCATAACAGCCTTCGCACTTGGGAATTCCGGGCTGCGGCCGCCGGCTGCAGGAGCCGTAAAGCGAACATTGTCAAAAGAAACGCTGCCCGTCAGCGCCCGTTCGTCCTGGCCTTCTTCGACGTTTACAACATAAAGGCGTTTCAGCTTCGCCGGGAACTTGATGTTACCCGCAGTCAGATCCGCCGTCAGCGTCTTCCAACCGGTGTAATCCATCGGACGAGCAAGGTCGATATAAACTGGCTTGCCATCCGCGTCAGACAATTCGGCGCGTACCCAGTTCAGACTCGCATCACCTAACACATCCACCGTCAAAGTCGTTGCATTATCCGGAATCGCTCTGCCGCTTGTGCCGTTAAATTGGGCATAAGCAAACTTGCTGCCGGTACCGCCGGTCAAATCGTAATCGAGCTTCAACACTTTGGAGTTTGCGTGCTCTCCGGTTCCTTGCACAATGCTCACGGTTCCTTTAGCTTCAGCCGGAAGACCGGTGAAGGAGATGGGGTAAGTCATGTTTTCGAAGCTTTCCCAGATCGTTTCAGTGGAAGCCGACAGCACGATCGGTGTTCCATTAAAGCCGTCATAGACGGGCGTCGCATACGCAAACTTCGCCCCATTGTTCACGGACTGCACTGTAAGCACACCGCCTTGTACGCTGGCTTTCATACCGCTGAATGTCCATTTTACCGATTCCGCTGGAACGTCAACCGTACGTCCATCCTTCAGCTTCGCGGTTACAGCCACTGTGACGCTGGTTCCTGCTTGCAACGGAGCGAACGTTGTGCCCGGTGTCAGGCTTTCCAAGTCCGTGCCGCCCAGTACCTTCACATCCATGCTGGTTTTCGCTTGCCCGCTGGTAGCGGTAATTTTGGCCGTCCCTGCCTTCACACCTTTAAAGCCGCTGCCGGTCCAAACCACGTTACCGTTGCTAGCTTGCCAGGAAGCTTGGATGCCGCTCGTATCGATCGGATTGTAATACGTGTCATAGCCTTTCAGCGCGTACGGCACGGTTTGCCCGATGAACAACGTGGAAGAACCGCTGACCTTGAGACCAAGCAGCGAACCTTGCGGTGCCGTCGTAAATACGCCCAGCCCGTTAGCAACTGCCCGTTGCCCCGCCGCCCCGTTAGACGTCGTAAACGTGAGCTGCGGTGTCGTTTCCGCCAGTGGTCGCGTGACCATTGTCGTGGAGCCGCCGCCGTCCAGGTTCAAGCCTTTCCAGACACCGATTCCCGTCATGAAGCCTTGCAGCTCTTTCAGGGTGAGGCCGGTGCTGTTGCTGTTTTTCTCAGCTGTAATGATATAAGCCGTTTTCCCGTCTTTGGAGTAACCTACTGCTGTCCGTGCTACGGCACTGCCTCCGCTGATTGAAGTTGTCGAACGGGTAAACGCCGACGCTTTGCCTTGATCGACCAGCAGGGTGTGACCGCCGATCATCATTTTCAGATCCGCCGGATCTACGAGCTGCCCGTCAGTCAAAGATTGCAGCTGATAGACTGCATCTACGCGCTGACCTACTTGCAGGTGAGCGGCTACATAATCCGCCGCCGTACCATGCGCCCGCAAAATATACCCATCTGCCGGCACCGGTCCCGGAATCGCCGCTTTGATGGAGATTTGCGTAATCACGCCACCTTGCACCAGCACTTCGGTTGGCGTTGTCGAGCTGGCTGCCGGACGTTCCTCCGATTTCCAGGCACTCGTATAAATAAACATTTTATTCACGTGGCTGTAGGCCTTATCTGGCTCGGTCATATAGGATTCCTGGTTGATGCCCGCGAGCGGGAACGTCGAACCATCCTCCGCGAACACCGTACCGCTGAAGCCAAAACGGTCGATCAGCGGAGTCCCGTCATTCCGCACGGCAAAAGCATACATCCCTTGCAGCTGAGCTGGGCTGGTCACAACCGTCCCTTTCGACACCGCCGGCCCCATCGGAACGCCTTGCCCGCCAGTCGCAAAGAAATCGCCGTTTACCCCGGCGACTGCCCCGGTTTCCTTGGCCATTCCTTCCACGCTTTGTCTCGTCGTTACTTGTCCTCCTTTGCCGGTCATCACGTCCAGTTGGACGTAAGGATTCGTCAAATCCACCTCAATAACATCGGTCAGCACCTTCACCGGTTTGCCCGAACGGGTTACCGTGTACTCGTATTTTACGAGCTTGGCTCCCGACGTGATCATTTCTTCACTAAGCTTCACCGTTTGACTTGCGGCTGCTTCCGCAGTCAAAGCCGGTCCCGCGATCGGTCCAATGCCAATCACAGGCTGAATCCATATCAATCCCGCCAGCGTGACTAAGGCGATGCGCTTACCGCCCTTTGTCACCAGGTGGGCCAACTTCGAGTTTTGACGTACGACAACTTCCAGATCCGTATTCACTTGGGTTTGTTTCGTTCCGGTTTCGTCTCTTCTGACTACCATTTTGTTAGACAACTCTCCCATCTGTTCATGCTTCTAACGTGCTTCTATTAAGCTAGTCCCTTATTAATAGACTACTTTTATGCCGAAAAGTTACGAAATTTAGCAAGATTGTTAAAGGAACCTATCAACTTCTTTACTTTTGTGGAATTGAAATGTGGGTAATGTGGATATTGGGGATAAATTCTGTGGAAAACTAGGATAACTTTTGTTTGATACTCCTATCGGATGTGCTTATCTTCTGTGGATAATGTGAATTTCGTGGATAACTTGTGAGCAAACATCCCCAAAAAGGGGGTCTCACTCCGCTTTGCTCAACTCCGAATACCAAACTTATGCACTTATGCACTTGCTCATTTACTCATTTGTCGCTAAGTCACTAAGTCACTTACCCGCTCAGCCGCTTACGCCTGCACGCCCCTTTTCACGACTCTTTTGCACGATGATCCCTTTCGTTCAGAACGACGGGGCCTTAATTTAGTTACCGTGCGGATCGCCCCTCAATGTAACGGCTGATAAGTCCTCTCTTACTGAACACCTTTTTAGCCCTTTTCCACAACCTGATGCAACGGGATAAACCCCGAAAGAGATCTGGCCATATGCATTCCCCTCCCACGTCAAAAAAAAATCCCGACACCAGGGTTCGTCCCCTAGTGCCGGGAATCATTGTGGATTAAATGTAGTTCAGTTTATCCAATACACGTTTCAGCATAACCGCCGCTTGCGCGCGGGTCGCATTGCCTTGCGGCTGGAACGTATTTGTCGTTATGCCCTGAATGATGCCTTCCTTCACGGCTTTAGCCACCGTGTCCTTGGACTGGATCTTCGCCGCATCCTTGAACTTCGTCAATGTTGCCGCGCTCGCTCCGTTCATCGACGTATTGTACCCGGCGTATTCCATCGCCCGCACCATCATCAGCGCCATTTGCTCCCGCGTGATGTTGCTGTTCGGCTTAAACGTGCCGTCGGTATTGCCGTTAATAATCCCGGCCTTCGCCGCCGCCCCGATGTACGCCGCTGTCGTCCCAGAAGAAACGTCCGGGAAGCGACGGGCATAGGATTCATCTCCAGTCAGTCCGAGGCCTTTTGCAATGTAGACCGCAAACTCAGCACGGGTGATTTTTTTCTCCGGTTCAAACTTCGATCCGGAAGCAGCCGTTACGATCAAGCGACTGGCCAACTCATTAATGTCCGCACGAGCCCAATGCTTGGTCGTGTCAGAGAAGTAACTGTAGCCCACCGCCGGACCAACTACAGCATTTCCGTTAATCTTCCCATTAAAGATGATTGCACTGCCGCTAGTTGTTGTTTTAGACGGAACAAAAGATACGGTTTGTGTATTTACGTCATATTTCATAAGCAAAAATTGACCATTAGGCGAAGTATTTGTCGCTCGGAAGTAAAGTTGTCCGTTGTGGGACACCTCTACCGCGTTTTGCGAATTCACTCCGTTAAATGCTGACACATAGATTTGCACCGGGTCCATCATCGGGGTTGTTGTGACGCCATTGCTGTAGTTCGTCCCCGGTAATTGTGCTTTCGTGACCGTCTCCAGTTGAATGGTAAGATAAGCTGAGTTTAATGCACTGACATTAAGCAACCTGGAAATCTCGGTAAACGGAATCTTTTCCACCGGCAATTCATACATCACATGATTATATTTGACCATAAACGAAGCCGTTTTTCCTCGACTATAAACATCCATTAGTGCACTAAGTGGAACAACCACTTCTGCTGCTTTCTCGGTAGAAGGTACCTCAAATACCACTTTGCGGACTGAGGCGTTGCTGTCTACTAAATATCTAAAGGCCGTCTGCAGCTTGGTATTATCGATTGTATATTTTTTGGATCCTACGCCTAAACGCGAGCGGCTGTTCGTCGCTTGGGCTGTATTCACGTTTAACAGATATCCACTAACTCCGAATTGGGCATTACTCATGACGGTCAGATAATCCGGTTGGACGCCTGGTGTTGTAGACTGCCCCCCCATTAAGTTTTGAACCGATAAATTATTAAAGCTCTTTATCATGTTGCCCAAATTATCATATAAAGGTGCCGCACCTGTCAGATAGGACAATGTTACGACCTGCCCGGCTGTTACAGCAGAGCTCAGTTTCAGGATGACCGTATTGCCACTAATGGTTGCGGATTGAACTCCACGGTTCACGTTATCCACATTTACGTAGAATTGATTAACCGGAACATATGATGCCGACTTTAATGTAGAATTGAACGTTATCGTTAGCGTATCTCCCGTGACCGTGGCTGAACGCACCCCCTCAACTACGGTACTGTATGTTACCGGCTGCAGGTTGATGTAACCCGCCAGGTTTCCATTTAGATCCGCGATGCCACCAGTACCCGATACATAAGATAACGTTACGTTTTGATCTTTTGTAAATGAAGAAGCCAAGGTTAGGATCACTTGGTTGGATACAATTTCAACACCTGTGACATATACCGGTGCATTATTAACCAGTATCGAAAATTGGCTTTTTAACGGTATCGGGCTGGTACGCAATGCTTCATTATACGTTAAGATCACTTTGTTGCCAGAACCCTCAACCCCTTGAAATACAGGTGCCACTGAATCATATGTGTTGCGAACAAAGTAATCGGTGAAGCCCGCGATATCAAAGCCACGGTAATCCTGCAGTGGATAAGACCCTGGTGTATAGGATACTTTGACAACATCACCGTTCGAAATCAAGCTGGACAAATGCAGCGTAATGGTTGAGCCGCTATGGGATAGACTACTTATCCCCCTGGAACTTCCATTAGCCGTAACCGTGAATTGTTGATAAGCATAACTCGAAGGGCTCTTAAGTGAATCACTAAAATACAACGTGACCGTGTTGCTTGTTGCATACCCGTCTTTTGGCTTCGGCATAACCGAGTCAATCCCGTTAGTAACTACTTTTCCGGTGAAGGCAGCCGCAGCATTTCCGGCCACATCCCGAATCCCCGAAGTGCTACCCGTATAACTGATTTTCACATCCTGCCCGACAGCTACACCAGTCTCTAGGTTTACATATACAGCATCCCCGGATACGGTAACATAACTAATCCGACGTGTTTCTCCATTCACCGTCACTGTGAAATAGGAAGTGGGCAAATTTGAAGTGGACAGCAATGGCTCATTGTACAATAATCGAATAGCTGTGTTGCTATACATCGTTGCGCTTTGGAGTACGGGTGCAGTTTTATCAGGAGCAGCAGTTTGGAAGCTCCAACGATTACTTCCACTTATTCCTGCATAATAAATTAATGTATTCTGAGCATCGTAAATCCCGTTCCCCGCAATTTCAATATAATAACTAGTACCCGCCTCCAGCGTTGAACTTGTTGGATAGATCGTCACAAGATTGGAACTCGCCGACACCGTAATAGGTACGATTGCATTGTTGCTAGATTTTTTAAGCGTAATTCCCCCATTTGCAACACCAGGATTCAATCTAATATTTCGGTTAAACGTAATCGTTGGTTTGGTGTTAATGCTGACATTCGTACTCCCATTGCTCGGACTAAAGGATGCAGATAGTGCCGTCGTTGAAGATTTGGCTGTCGTAAAAGACCAGCTATAGGCTGCCGTAGTTTCACCGCTTCCTTCGATAGTAAAAGCATCCTCAGGCAAAGAAACGGTGTACACTGTGTTATATTGCAATAAAGTTGGTGGCGTCAATATAATAGAATCTCTATAAGTAGATTCCGTAACGGTAATTTCTTTTTTATCTGTCACCCCGCCCAAACTTGTAGATATCGTATACATCTGCGTTCCGTTCGTCTTGATTCTCGCCCCAGGAACGCTGATCTGCAGTTTGGTATCGACTGGAACATTCGTAGAACCGTTCGCGGGAACCACAGTAGGTAATGGTGCAGTGGCACTTGCCGCGCTCGCAACGTCCTCTCCCCATACTCCTATGAACATATTAAATATCATCGCAATAACAATCCATAACGAGAGTTTCTTTTTCATTTCCTTTCCCCTTCCCCGGTTGCAATCCTATATGTAAAGTAAAAAATGATACGAGTTCAAGACATACCTATAATTAATAACGGCAAAAGGTAGCAGCGAGTTTAGAATTCAGGGAATAAAAAAGGATACTCGCTCAAATAGATGAGTATCCTTGTCTTAAGCAATATACAATTACAGCCCTGCTTGTGCCTTTAACAACTCCGCCTTGTCCACTCTTTCCCAGGGCAGATCGATGTCCGTACGGCCAAAATGACCATAAGCAGCAGTTTGACGATAAATCGGGCGACGCAGATCCAGCATACGAATGATTCCCGCTGGGCGCAGGTCGAAGTTCTCCCGCACGAGCTCCACCAGCTTCTCTTCCGGTACTTTACCAGTTCCATACGTATCGACGTTGATGGAGACCGGGTTGGCAACGCCAATCGCATATGCCAATTGGATTTCCACTTTATCAGCCAGCCCTGCAGCAACCAGGTTTTTCGCTACGTAACGAGCGGCATACGCTGCGGATCGGTCTACCTTTGTCGGGTCTTTCCCCGAGAAAGCCCCGCCGCCATGACGAGCATAACCGCCATACGTATCTACAATGATTTTGCGTCCCGTTAGGCCGGCATCCCCTTGAGGTCCGCCAATAACAAAACGCCCTGTCGGGTTAATAAAATATTTCGTATCCCCGTCCAGCAGCTCCGCGGGAACGACAGGGAGGATAACATGCTGCTTAATATCTCTTTGAATTTGATCCAAAGTAATTTCCTCAGCATGCTGCGTAGATACGACAATCGTGTCTACACGTTTCGGCTTGCCGTCAATATATTCAATCGTCACCTGGGTTTTACCGTCGGGACGAAGATAATCTAGCGTTCCGTCTTTACGCACTTCGGAAAGGCGGCGTGCAATCCGATGCGAAAGGGCTATCGGTAACGGCATTAACTCCGGTGTTTCGTTTGTAGCAAACCCGAACATTAAGCCCTGGTCGCCAGCCCCGATATTTTCTGTCTCTTTATCGACCTGTGCCTGATCGCGACTTTCCAGAGCGGCGTTTACGCCTTGCGCGATATCAGCCGACTGTTCATTCAGCGATGTCAGAACGGCGCAGGTACTGTAGTCAAAACCATATTTAGCACGCGTATAGCCGATTTCCTTAACCGTCTTACGAACGATCGCTGGAATATCGACATACTCGGATTTCGTACTGATCTCCCCGATTACCAGCACCAACCCAGTGGCTACAGACACTTCGCAGGCTACCCGAGCATAAGGGTCATTTGCCAAAAAAGCATCAAGTACCGCATCGGAAATTTGGTCGCAAATTTTATCCGGGTGCCCTTCAGTGACAGACTCGGAAGTAAATAGGTGTCGCCCTTGTACGGACATAGTTTCAACCTCCCTTGGATAGTATGGCTATAGCCTGTCTATCCAATACAATATACTGCCCAATCAAAAAATGAACCTTTCCCAAATCGGAAAAGGTTGGATTAACATCCTCAAAGGAAATAGTATCGCATTTGCCAAGTCATGTCAAAATAATTCATGACTTTTGTGGAATAATTTAGGGCTTGCTGAACAAGATTCGTTCCATCTACACCCAACGCAAGTCTCTAAACCCAAGCAGTCTGAAAAAATGCAAAAAGAGAACACGCAGTCGCCGCTCCAGATTCATGACCAGAAACTGAAGGGCGATGACGGTCAAACTGGTTTCGGCGCCACGCGCCCGAATGCGACCTAGGCCCAATTTGCGCTTG
>NZ_JAWDJI010000162.1:0-27604 GCF_032465655.1 Paenibacillus sp. 3LSP
AAATTACGTGAGTGAACCATTATCCTTCGGTAACATTTTTATATGAGTTGACACGTCATACGTTCCCATGTTATCCGGCTGCAAATTCCCGATCTTCCGCTTCTTCCAGTACCGGTTTCAGTTCTACCTCAGATCCGCGGATCTCACTGTCGATTTTGGAAGCTATCTCCGGATGTTCCTTTAAGAACTGCTTGGCATTCTCCCTGCCTTGCCCTAAACGATCACCGGCATAAGAAAACCACGAACCGGATTTTTCAATCACATTCAGTTCAACTCCGAGATCAAGAAGGGTGGCTTCTTTCGAAATGCCTTCACCATACATCATATCAACCTCAACCTGCTTAAACGGCGGTGCAACCTTATTTTTAACGACCTTAATACGTGTCCGGCTTCCTACCATCTCATTACCTAATTTGATTGTCTCCATACGACGTACATCAAGACGAATCGATGAATAGAATTTCAACGCACGGCCCCCAGGAGTTACTTCCGGACTTCCAAAGGATACACCGACTTTCTCCCGGAGTTGATTAATAAAGATAGCTATCGTCTTGGATTTGCTAAGCGAACCGGATAATTTTCGCATCGCTTGAGACATGAGCCGGGCTTGAAGTCCTACATGAGAATCCCCCATCTCTCCTTCGATCTCTGCTCTAGGAACAAGGGCTGCTACGGAATCAACAACCAAAATTTCTACCGCTCCGGTTCGTACCAAGGCATCTGCAATTTCAAGCGCCTGTTCACCGGTATCGGGCTGGGACAACAGTAATTCATCAATGTTTACGCCTAAATTCTTAGCGTAAAGAGGATCAAGTGCATGTTCCGCGTCAATGAAGGCAGCTTGTCCGCCCAGCTTCTGAACCTCTGCAATTGCATGAAGCGCCACTGTTGTTTTACCGGAGGATTCTGGACCATAAACCTCAATAATTCGTCCTCTTGGAAAACCTCCTACACCTAAAGCTATATCAAGAGCAAGATTGCCGCTCGAAACGGTTTCAACTTGGACATGGGACGCCTCCCCTAATTTCATGACAGCCCCTTTCCCATAAGACTTCTCAATTTCCTTCAAAGCCTTTTCTAGTGCCGCCTGTCTGTTTTCTTGGTTGTCCATAGTCTAAAACTCCCTCCTATAATGCGAATGTATGTTCCTACTTATAGGAACAATTTACCACACATATGTTCGTATTTCAATAGGAAAGGAGATTTTTCCCAAGACATTTACTTAATTACCCATTCTCCCTTGATCTGCCTGTAGAAACGATAATCTTGTTTCAGGTCAGTGTCCAGTAGTAACTTCGCTTCCTTCAAAAGTTCATTCAACGGCATAACCGCTTCAAGAGATTCTGAGATTACAATAATGGGATACGATGAGTGCCGTAATGAAGCAGGCAAGTAACTGGTATCTCCACGGATCACCAATACATTTCTGGATTCCGCTCCAATCTCAACCCTGCCCGTAAAGGGATAAGGAGCGGCATGAATTTGAAACGCTTTTTGTTTATCCCGCATGGCGCAGCAAAACTGAAAAAACACTAAATGGGACAAAATCTGTTCCATTGTCCATGTTCTCCAGAACTCATGTGACCATTCCAGGTTGAGTAATTGCGCAGCTCGCGGGCCAATCGTATAGATGGGTATCGTGTTCTTGTTCTTGAGAAGCAGGTGCTGAATTAGCTTCTTCTCAGCTAACATGCGCCGGACTTGATGTCGTTTCCACTGGAATAGACGCCCCATTTGAACACTTCCCATGCAGCCAATCAAACCAAGCGATCTGAGACCGTCTGCTTCGGTAGCAGCTCGTAATGGAGCATATCCCGGTACAAGCTCCTCCGAAAATGAAGCAGGTTTAAACGTCCATTCATGTGTAATTGAGAATGGTGATGTTTTCATACAAAGCTCCTTTCTAAAACTAAGTGAGGAAAGAGGCGAGAATCGCCCCTTTCACTTTTTGGGAATAATCCGCCCATAAATCCGCTCTTGCTTTACGTCAACACCACGGATACGAATATAGACTGTATCGCCCCGCTTCACTTTTCCGAACCGGATATGGGGAACCAGAGCATCGACTCCGCGCTCAAGATTAACGAAAATGCCATATTCCATTACACCGGATACCTTACCTTTGTAGGTTCCTTTGGATACATATCGTTTTGCGCAATCCGGCCATGGGCTTTTCTCTGTTGCCTTCTTGCTAACCTTCACGATTTTATTTTCTTTATCCAGTTCTACAACCTTCACTTTGAGGTGATCCCCGGCACTTACTTCTTCACGAAGATCATCTACCCATCCATAACCATACTCCTGAACCGGCAGCTCCGTTGTAATACCGCCAATATCCAGCATCAACACCTTAGGAGTAACATTACGTACTACCGCTGTAATTACCGCATCTTGCTCCAGCCATTTCCACGTCAAACCTTCCATATGTTCCAGGGCTGCTTGACGGGATGCGATGAAGGTATCTCCATCACGATCATAGCTCAGGATCTTAAAGGCAACGGGTTCTCCAAGTAACCGCCGAAATTCATGGGCATCCTTCGTACCAGAGAAATCCTGTGGGATATATCCTCTGACTCCACCGACTAATACCACGCCACACAGCTTGTTTAGCTTTGGCTCAAGACCAATTAGTTCAGCTTGCAATACAAGATCATTCTGCCGGGCACTATAAATCTGCGCCCAGCCTTCATCATAGCTGCTCTGCTCCAACTTCTCCTCGTTATAACCTTCAATCAGCACTTTCTTTAACTCTTCACTCATGTTCATTAACCTCCATAAATTTGTTTTTTGATATTTGAAAAACCTCAGCACAATTAGCGCTGAGGTTCTTACTCAAATGGATCTTCTTCTGTTTTTGTCGTTGTGTAATCGAAATCATCTTCGTCTACATGTGGTTCGTCTTGGATAGGGTCGGATATAAATTTCAAACGTGAAGTAAATGTTTCTTGATTAGGCTGCACATCTAATGCCACATTGCCCTGTTCAAGTTTAGCGCCTCCGCTCTTGATTACGGCACCAAATCCTCTCCACCATCGCCGCTTTACTTCCCATTCCCGCCGCTCTTTCCAGTCCCTCGGAACAAATGAACCTTTGCCTATTTTCGGCGGTAAAGGTGTGCCATCGTCCAGAAGCTTCGCCACGTAATGGAATTTGGGTAGTCCATCCATCATCTGCGTGTAAAAAATACGGTCTTCTTCCTTTTCCGTGTCCCGGTAGTTCTCCGGCAAAAAGTTAGGGAGTAATAATTGCTGTTTAAATGTGCTTTGACGCATTATGATTTGTTTTTTCCCAAATTCCCGACTAAATTCAACAGCATCTTGATAAGATAGCCCGCCAAAAGCGATTTTGTTTCGGCAACTCGTCATAATGGATTGCTTCATGGCCTTCGCATTGATCTTGCCAGATTCGACTTCTAGCTGCCCCAAAGACTGGATAGCAAATATTCCGGCTGTTCGATACTCCGCTGCAATGGATAAGAACAACTCCACATCGGGATTAATATATCGGGAATACTCATCCACGATCATAAAATGCGGTACGCGCGTGCGCTCTGTGCCCGGCCTGCGGAATGTTCCGCTCTGCAAATGCATAACGACGAACTGACCAAAGGCATCCCCGGCTTTCCGCAATTTACCCATGGCCGTATTTACGGCTAATACACCGCCAGAAGCAAAATGCTTGTCCATGTCGAAATCGGATTGTCCAGTCAAGATTGGCTCCAGATGCCGGTTAGACGTTAAGTTCTCAAGCTGGGCGCGAAGCCCGATAACAAACTGCTGATATTTTTCCTTCTGTGCCCCAAGCAGTTCCGATTGAAAAAACTGAACCAGATCGGATTCACCCTCTTTAAAACGAAGTTCCTGTACCTTATCCTCCAGCATTCGTTGATCTCGCATCGTTCGGAGTACATCGCCCAGGTTAACATCATCCAAGTAAAGACGTTTTAAAAGCTTGGTAATATTCCGTCCGGCAAGCTCCTGCACTGTAGCAAAAAATGCTTCCTGTTTCCCGAACATAGATTTAAGGACAGTAACCGTAGCTTCTGCTACGTCGTCCTCGTCGCCTTTCATCACCGGAAACCGCGCGCTATGAGTTATTGTGGGATCAACATGGACACAGGGCATATCCATTGCATCACACATTTCTGCTACCATTGCCGCAACATCACCTTTAGGCTCCACAACAGAAAGTCCGAGTGGAACCCCCTTCTTCTTCAGAAGCAGCAACTGATAAATCATGGGCTTGAGTAAAGTGGCTGTCTTTCCACAGCGGGTAGGGCCAACAACAAGCATATGCGTGAACATATCACTGCCACCCCATTGAATCACGCTCTCACCTCAATCCTTCATAGGTATTTCTTCACCCAAGATCAGCCGAATCTCTGTCTTGGAGGAAATAAATAGACGTTTAAACCTTTTCCAACGATCAGCCGCCGTAGGTTTGACATGAACAAGTTGTTGCTTGTTCACATTGCCTCGACGGTTTTTCAAATTGTGTTCGAGTCTGTAATTGGTAAATGTAAGGAACGAGGACAAAATGAGTGCTGCTATAAAGGCTGTGTGCACGGTTCCTGTTATCGAAAACGGAAAGGATAGAGTCGCTATAATCTCCTCTTTCAGTCTGAGACACAACGCTATCCCAATCCAAAGCAGGCTGGTGAAGAAGTAAATTAGCTTATTCTCCCGTTCTAACACCCAACCGTATAAATAGATGATTAAACCGATGATGCTAAGTGACCAAGGAATAAATAACGGCCAACCCGGTAAGCGCCAATACAAATAAGCCCACCCGCCAAGAGTGAGCAATAAGCTTACGAATCTGATCATGGCATATAAGTTTCCTTTCAAATCTTCGTTCAAATGAATTCAAAGGGAATTCTTTGAAATACCCACAATATCCACATGTGCTGCGGTTGATAACTCCTGCTTGTAGTGTTCAACTTCATCCTCATAACAAAAAAGGAGGACTCTTCGTCCTACTGTCTGGCTTACTCCTATGGAGTAGTTGGTTAAACATCGTTTCAAAGTCATCATGTTCATCGTTAGGAGTTCGATGACATAGGGGTCTTTCCACGGACCAATCCGTTCTTTTTGCACCAGTCCGTATTCAAATCCGTATTTGCTGGAATGGCCAACTTCTTTCAGTTCTCCATACGGTTCAAGCACTTTCTGTAGCTTTAAAAACGTGTTTGTCAGGATGTATTCCCTCGTGATTTGAATCCCCCACTCATTGAACGGCAGCAAGTGAACCGGGATCCCACCTGTAACTAAATTCAGCTTCTCACTCATGGTTTCAAAAGCTTGTTTAACGGACTGGCTCTTGTAATAAATCAGGAATCCTCGCAGTTTCATGTGCTTCTTGATCTCGTTGATGATCTTGATTAGCGTTTGTTCCCTGGCATCGGGCATTAGGATGTAGATCATATAATCCCCTTTGTCACTTCTGAACCCACCGACCGTTAGATTACCACGGTTGAGATTGTATTTGCGTTTGATCTGGCGAGAGTCCATATACGGCACTTCGGGGATCTGCACGAATAGCTCGTTCGCATCCGTAATGTACTGCCGCTGTTGAATTGACAGCCCCAAATCCCGTGCACGATAGTTCTTGCCGTCCAATAAGCCGCGTTCTATTAACAAATCCATTCCCGCTTCGGTTAATCGGACATACGCCGCCGTGACTGTTCGACCTGCGGTTCTCTTACCGTACACATTCGTAGTTATGAGTCCTTCCTTCTTCATGATATATAACCGTTTATGTGCGTACTTCTCACTGGCAAAATGCTTCATCGTAATTTGCTTCTTCGTCATTTCCCGTAGTATATACAGTTCCTGCAATATACTCAGGTCCCGGTCTGTCCATTCACGTTGTCTTGGCATTTTATCCTCCTTTCTGCTGGAAATTTACTGTCCCGCTTTCTAAGGCACATCGTCTTGTCAGGGACGGTTTATGGGTTAATGGACGGGGGGGCGTAGGACGGGGTGGTCAGAGTCTATCGCTCAACTGCGTTTCGCGGTAGCCTCTTCCCACCTTTCCGCTCCAGCCTTGATTTCGTATCGGGTACAATCCAATGTCCAGCACGCATTTTCAAAAACTTCTTTCCAAAAATATCGGGTTCAACTCATAGGGGGTGTTTATCGGGTTCAAACATACCCGAAAAATCATGTCCGGACCGGTACTTTTTACGAATATTTTCAATCATTTTCAAAGCATTTTGAGAAGGTGTAACAAAGACTTGAACATGGTTTTTACGATTAATATCCAAGAATCCAGATTCCATAATTTCTATTTCCTTCCATGAATCATCTTTGATTAAACCGACATATCGAATCGCGTTTATTATTGCGCTACGGTTACGATTGTCCAGGTCACGAATCAATAAATCCTCAAAAAAATGGCAGATATAAATAAAGGCCGACTTCAAGACTGGAATTTCTGAATCTTTTATTGCTTCCATTGTTGCCTGTGTGTAATAGTTTTTAACCTGATTTTTGTATTGCTTGTCCTTAGAGTAAAGTGGCAACATCCCCTGATACGAGAACTGATATACCGAATATTCGTCTAACGTGAAGGTGCTATAAATACAAGGCGGATAAGCCTTGGGATCGGGAGATGTACTTTCAGGTAGCATCGTTCGCCATTCTGCCAGTGACTTTCCTAATTTAAAAGACAGCCCCACGGTTTGGCGGTACATTTCCTCAATCTCTTCAACTTTATTTTGGGCCTGATCTTCCCAAAATGACATCTGCTTCACTCTCCTTTTCTTATGTGCATCACTTAACAGTAAAAAAATAGAAAAACCTCACTTCTTCTGCTTCACAAGAGTTTATTTGAAGCGTATCACTTCAAGTCGTTTAAGAAATCAAACGGGTCATTAAATTCCCCCTCTTCTTGGTCCGGGGCTGAAGCTGGCTCAGCCACTGAAAGCAATGACTCCAAATCAACGGTTGCCTTTTTCTCTTGAGGTTTAATCCCTGCCAGTGCTTCTGCAATGGCATCCGTTTTTTGAGTGCGTTCTTCCGCTTTGCGCTCCAGTTCGGTCAGTTCTTCCGTCAGCTTCATCACACGGTCGGGGAAATTGAGTCCGGCAAACACCGTATAGATGGTTACTTGCCCTAGCTGATCTCCTACATAGGTAGCTACTGGATTCTCATCGAGAATGGGCGTACTGTCATGCAGAAACGATTGAATCTGCTCAACAAATGTATGAGTAAACAAGCGTTTAGCCGTAGAACCATCTGCTACAATACTGACCGCGCTACTGGTTGCATCCTGTAGATCGTAACCGGCTGACAGCTCCCCGTTTAGTACACTTTGTTTCAGGGCTTCCATGTAAGTGACCGGAGAAGCGAGATCAACCGTCTGAGCAGGCAATGTGCATTTTGCGATATGCAAACATCCACCAGTCCTCAGCATATTGAGCCACTCGGAACTGTCGAAATGATAGCTGCCGTATGGCTTGTAGCTGGCAGTAACAGTGTTAAGATCATGAAGCAGACGTGCTACATGCCGATTACACGATTTCATGAAGTCCTCTACACTCTGACTTTGACTCAGGCCAGTTTGAAACAGCTTTTCGTTATCCACTACAATGATAGCGCCCAACCCTTGCATCGCTCTCTTAATCACTTGCAGACGCTGCAAGGCATTATCCAATACCCTCCTGCCTTCGTTACGCCGTGGTAACGTTAGCAGCAGGCCAAATCTGCCTGCAAAGCCCTTTGCGTGCAGTAAACGAATAGCTTCAATAACCGAGCCCGTTCCTGTGCCGCCACCTAAACCACAGCAAATAAAAATATAATCCCTGTCATTAAAGAAGCTCTGCAGTGTCTCTGCAATAGTTTCCTTGTGAACATTGAATGCTTCCTGCCCAAGCTGAATATCCCTCCCTACACCGCGCTCATATCCCGATAAGATCACTTTCTTGATATTCGGATAATCTGGCAGTTTGAGAAGATCCATCTCATTACTGTTAATCAATAAGGCCGTATAAGGACGCTGCTCACTTTTGGCAGATAACCGCATCCCAGCACATGCATGAGCAATTGAAGTTCCTCCCATCCCTAACCCCAGAAAACCATACTTCAAACTGATATTCATTGCTCCGCTCCCTTTCGTTTGATTCGTTCTTGCATCAGCTTATATTGCCTATAGTTGAGTAGTTCTTCCCCTAATGGGGATAATGTGTATCGCTTGGATTTTGCTACTTCAGCTACCTGAACCAGCGATGCTCCTTCTAACATCGCTGCCGCTTCATCCAGCAAATGCCTTGATCTAATCGGCAACTTCTCCTGCTCTACATCAGGATGTATCTTTTTGTACAAGGCGTTGGTTACATCCCTTAGCTGCTCCTTCTGTACAGGTCGTTCTGCCATTCTAAGTGCTGCCAACATCCACATCATATTTTCGTTCTCAGCAGTAGCCAATAGTAGCGCATCCAAAATGGCTTCTCTGCTCATCAAGATTGTCTACCTCCCTTCACTCATTATTAAAATAAAAAAGCCCCTACCCGAAGGCAGAGGCTTAATCCTATCCAAATCACCAATATAAAAATATCTTCAGCGTCAAATATGTTATTAGAAAAAACGGCGCTAGTGGAATTTTTTCTGTTATATCCCCAGCCCACTTAACAGCTAAAGCAAATAGCCAAGCAAACGTGAGCATGATAATCAAAAATAATATTGCTTGCTGCCAGCCAAGAGCCATACCTACCACTGCCATTAGCTTAATATCTCCACCGCCAAATGAATCAGGTTTTAAGACAGCAAATACATAAAGCAAGCCAGCTCCAATCAAAACACCTAGCAAGTAATAATAAAAAGGTTGTTCACTATGGAATGGCCGAAATATAAGAAAATATCCAATCCCTATACCGCTCAGCCAATCCGGAATGACTCTCCATCTAACGTCAGTGTATGTTGCCATTCCCAGCAAAGCTATCAGCGGAATCGACTCCAGAAAATTGTTCATGTTCTTTCTCCTAACTCTCTACTAATAGAAAAAGCAGCCTCCGAAGAGACTGCTTGAGGTCGTCTATGATATAATTAAAACTGCAACAGAAAGGCTATATGGGCGGTCGGCTAACCTCTCGGAAGGGAGGTGATGCCATGGAAGTTAAAGACGCTTTAACAATTATGATCGGTTTCAGTTCGCTAATTATCGCGCTACTGACGCTGGTAGTTACAATTGTTTTAGCGATCCTTAACCAAAAGAAATAGACCGCCCCTCCTGAGAAAAGGTTTCGGTCTTATTTCTTAATAAGCATTATCTTTTCTTAATGCCGAACCGCCCTTAAAAGCGGCTGTTGCAGGGGACGGTGACCGCCGTCCCTTTCTTATTTTTATTATAAATCTGAAATTGCATACATGCAATGCCCTTATTTGTACCACTCCGATGTATCTCGCTTCGTCTGCCAATCATCATACATGCTACCGTAAATGGTTATTTTCTTGATGATGCAAGAGGATAAGTCATTCTGTCCAGCGTGCATGGCTACAATTTTAAACGTATACTCTCCATCGGGAGCTTTGACATCCGTATAGAATTTTCGTTCATAGATGTCAAGAAACTTCGATTTGAAATGTTCTTCTGGAAGCTCCCATGTTGCTGTTTTATCATTTCCACTTGTCTTAACTAGACCAATGCTGGTCACATAATCACCGTTGGTGTCCCAAATATAGACCCTAACCTCAGTAGGCCCTTTTAGCTCACCCCCAATGGGTTTAGCCGTTCCTTCTAAGCCTTTAGGGACTTTGGTTTCCCAATCTGTGGTGTATTTTGTCGTTGCTTTGATCTCTACACCATAACCGGCACGCGTAACCTCATTTGGATTCAAGCCATTTTCCTCAGCCCAAGGAATGATTTCCCACGAACCTCGGCTTTCACGATCTGATTCCTTCTCTTCTTCCGGCTTCCAAGGCGGGGCTGTAGGAATTCCCTGCTTTGTATTCAGTTCAGCCGAAACGGTAAGCTTTTCATTATAGGTTACTTTTCGATTCTCCCAAATCGGGTCGCTGTAATCCGTGTAGCTTTCCGTAGAAGTATGTCGTTTACCTTCTGAGTCCGTCCAAGACACCGTTCTGGTCTTGGTTGGATAGCCTGTAATCAATGGATATGTCACATCCCACGTTGCCTCCGGCTTCGTGGTATCACAATAAGCATCGCCGCCATTCTTGGTTACAGAGCAACCAGTAACGGCTACGTTATTAGAACGATCTTTATCTTGTTTTTCCTTCTCGGGGTCTACATGAACGCTTAAGGTATGGATACCCGTATTTCCTGTCCACTTGAAGCCGCCTACAGTAATCGGCGTATTAGCAGGCATGTTCTTTCTGGTTTCATAGATGGTCTTCTTGCCATCTTCCATGAAGCGTATCAGGACATTGGAAACATCCGTAGCCCCAACGTTCTTCACTTTCGCTGTAACCGTAGATGATTGTCCTACCGTTAGAGCCGCTGGGCTGGCGGTAATGGATTGGGCGATCAGATCGTTCTCTGCCCCTTTACGCTCGATTGTCCAGCCACCTTTGATCTCGTTATTATAGTATGCTTCATTCGGTGATTCCAGCGCTCTGTCTGGATGATTTGGGTTGTTTATCGTGACATCTGCTTTGATGTAATATGTGCCTGGATCATCGCTGATCTCGATCTTGCCAAGCATATAACTGTACTCTTTCCCTACAGTGAATTGCTCTGGCAAATCCTTGTACATGGACGAGAGGTTAAAGTTGGTAGAAACCGCACCGCCGATAGTAACCTTCGCTGTCATCGGCATTCCACGTTCACTTGCATAGTCACCGGAGATAATGTCTTCATCACCGTCATAACGGAACTTGACCCAAAACTGACCACCTTCAGTTAGCGTCAGTTTTGTTGGAACATAATCCATATTCAGATCATCTGCCAATGTCACACTCTCAATCTGAGTACGTCCGTAGCCATCATCTACGATAATGTCTACCTCTTTTCCAAGTACACGTGACAGCTCTTTACTAGCGATCTTAACGGTATTGCTGTACTCAGTATCGGTTGTGGTGATTGATGTAAGCTTCACACGCTTAGTCATGTCAGGGAATGCTCCTTTGGGCAGCGCATAAACATCGACTTGACGCAGGCTGTTTTCTACTCCAGCAGTTGTGAAGCTCACGGTCAGTTCCTCGCCCTGTGTGACTTTCAGGGTAGGCCAAGCAGTCACTTTGAAATAGGCATGGCCTTTGCCATTAGTCTTCTGAGTTCGATCAAACTGAACGCCCATTCGGCTGACGATACCAGAGGTGCGCAGAAACCTGTAATTCCATTCCAAAACATAGTAGTAATCATGATCAGAATCATAATCCGTTCCGCGTACAGTAAAAGTATCTCGAAAGTACTGTTGTTGCTTCTTAGATACATTCATGTTACCTGACCATACAGCATCGAATAGTTCACCTACAGCAGCCTTACTTTTGTATGTTAGGCCAAAGCCGTTTTTATCCGAGAACTCAGGATCTCCCGGTTTTTCTTTTACCGCGAATACATCGTAGTTATCTATAGTTTTCTTTTGACCGTTTGCAAAATTAAAAACAGCTTGCCATTGATAAAGTTTCCAGAGGTTATCTTTTGCATCTCTACCCAATGCCGGAACAAACCCCACAAAACTATCTCCGGTTTTACCGTATTCCCATAATCCAAAGGCGTCATTTACATGCTTTTGTAACATTGGGATTCCAGCAGCATAGACTATTGTTGATATCAGCATACTTAATAGTAGTATTACAATGCTTACTTTTTTCTTCATTCACATTCTCCTCTACCAAAAACTGAAAAGAAAAAGAGCCTACGACTTTTAATCGCAGACTCAAAATGTAAATTGAATCGTTTAGCTTATTCTAATTTCTGTGCAAGCTTCTGTACTTCGGTCAATGGCGCCGCAGAGCCATCACCAGTATTTACTACAATGGCATCGTTGACATTACTGAACAATGCCTCCAAATCTTCGTTTCCACTACTATCTAAACTTATCATATATCCTTCTTTTTCATCTCTGCCCGAATATATTTTTGTAAGCATGATGTATCCCTTCCCTTTTCCAATATCAAAGGAATACGTTTTCCCAGGAACAAATTTAGTATTCCCCGCATATCCTTGCGCTCCTTGTGGAAGGGTAAAAGTCAGCTTTCCATTCTCGACCTTCATATTATCAATAAACAACTCTTTTGCTAGCTCTGTATATCCAGCCTTCCACTTAAAGTCCGTGCTGTACATGTTATCATCACTCGGAACCGGATCTGGATCGGTCACTTCTTTTCCTGTACTAATGCTAACCAACTTATTGCTTTGATTCCAATTAACTGTGGCGCCAAGTGCTTCACTGACAAAGCGAAGCGGTACAAACACCCGGGAACCTTGAAGCCGGGCTGGTACATCCAATTTAACGATTGTGTCTCCAACCAATACGATATCGGAATTAACCGGCATGCGAATCATCTTTCCGTTTAGTTCAACGTAAACCACTCGCTCTACCCGACTACCTGTTGTCTCCTTTTTATAGTCAACTTTTGCACCTAATGCCTCAGATACAAAACGGATTGGGATCAACACTCTATTGTTTTCAAAATAAGGCTTTTCGTCCGGAAACTTTACTGTCTTCCCGTCAACCTGCACGGTTACATTTACTTTAGCTGCTGATACAGAGGATACAGCAAAACTAAATACCATAAGTACACTCATCAATATTAAATATACTCTCTTTTTCAAAATCATCATCTCCCTTTCACATTTAGGGGCATACGCATACCCCTTTTGTATACTAGAAATCCGGTTCACAACATAAGTTCCATTATAATCCAAGCATCATTTTCACTCAATTACTTTCAATTAATTCCCCTCCTCTATTTCAGCCTCTATAAAATGCAAAAAGCTCCACCGACTGATGTCGATGGAGCTAAAAACTTTTCATTAGAACTGTAAAATATTTACATATTTTTATTTACAGCTTCGCTACTAGGTTAATTCTATTGTATACCTTGTGACGAGAAAATGCAAGATCGTTTGTTCGCAAATATAATTTTTTTGCCAGTTTAATGTTATACTACATTCTGAAAATGAACTCGCGTCATGAGGTTAAAAATTGACCACCATTCAAAAATTGGATATTATTGAAATATTAGAGATTCTTATTGGGGTGGTGGTTAGTATGGATTCTGCAACCACGATTACTACAAGACTTAATGATTATATGAAGCAGGAGGGGTTAAGCTTAAGTCAATTTGCGCAAAAAATAGGTTTAAATATCGGGACATTAAGTTACATTCTGAATGGAAACCGAACCTTGAGTATTGAACAATTGGACCTTATCACTGAATGTATGGGTTTAGCAAAAGGTTATTTCTACAATCAGTATTTTGAAGAAGTTTTAGTAGAATCTACTCCCAATTGGCGCAGAATTAAACCATTTATCTATGGGTGCGCAGAGATTGGCAATTGGGACTTGATTCATAAGGCCGTTCAATTGCTGCTCGACACCCTAGTGTACTCCTCACACCTCTTTGATGTAGCAGAAGATTTCTACAAAAGCGGTAAAAAAGAAGCAGCTATCATTTTATATGAAAATGTTGCTCTCAGTGAAAGAAATCAGCATTCAGAACGTTTAGCTCTCTGCCAGTATCGCTTATTTATATGCAAACTTGGAAATGATCAAGAAAAAAATTATCAAGCAGCAATACAATTTGAATTCTTCGTTGATCGATTGGATGAGTATGATCAGTTGGAAGCATTGAAGAATTTAGCGAATACATACCGTTCATTACGCCGGTGGGACAAAGTAGAGGAAACGGCTGAAAAACTTAAAAACAAGGCTGAAATCCTATATCAAAGAACTACAAAATATAATCATCAAGACTATAAACATACAATACCACTTTTCACATATATAGCTTACTCAAATCTACTTTTAGGCAGCGTTTTTGAAAGCAAGAGAGACTATGAAAGAGCCATGCAATACATTGCATTGTACGCAAACTTAGATTGGGTAAGAGAAGATGATAAGGATACTCTTATTTGGAAAGAAAAATTCCATGCTTGGGCTAAAATGAATACAATGGTTACTAAGTTGTCAGTTGGAGATTTTAGCGTATTACCAGAATACATCCAGTATCTTGAATCCAACAAAGACGAACGATTGCTATCTTTATTGAATATCATCGAAGCGGCCAATCGTTATCATTATAATGTTGATAGTATTCTTGAAAGATTTGATATTTCTTCAATAGTCAAAGCAGAATATTCAAATGATGTTTATACTAAACAGACTATTGAAGAACGTCTTGCACGCCTTTATTTTGAATTGGCTGACTATCATCTCAGCAAAGGCCTCTATAAGGATGGTTTTAAGTACTTAGTGGATAGTTTGAATAAATCAGCATCTATTAATGAAAAAACCTGTATAATTAAGTGTGTAGGCCTATTTGAAAGCTTACGTGAAAAGTGCGATAAAGCCTTAATAGAAGCCTACCAAAAAATAATTACAGAGGTGTATAATAATGAAAAGAAAACTGGCAGTACTATTTATGTCTAGTCTCTCGCTTATTATTCTTTTTTCTCCGACAATTGTTCAACTAATGGATCATCACGGAGGAATGTGAAGCTCTATAACATTTACACAAACAGACCAGTTCACGAACTGGTCTGTTTAATTTGATTAAAAATTCGAATAAATGATTAACATAATCGTGACAAGAATCATGGTAAAGATTCATTTTCGAAGATAAATCCCCACAAAGAGTCAAGTCATAAAACTATTCGGTGAAGTCTACCATTGCTAGATCGGTTTCATCCTGAATAGGTCCCTTTATGTACCCTTCGATATCGTTGAGATCCACATCCAAATAGTGATTAAGCTCAACGTGTTTGGCGTCATGTATTTGTAGTATGGGGCGGATACGGATGCAATAAACTCTCGCCATTTTAATGTTGAATTTGCGAACGAGAGAGCATAATCGAAAGAATTTCATCGTTTTTTTCATACGGTGTTTATTGCATAATAGAAATGCCTACTATTGCAGCGTAAAAATGCCGAACTAAGATGCAAAAAAAGAGACACTTGTCAGCATCCCTCTATCATCCTATCGTTATGTTTGTCGACAACGTAGCGAGAGGAGAAGAAGAAAGGATGTTGAAAATGCCTCAACAACAATATATCAAGTTTTTGCGTGAAGTAGAAGGCTGTTCTGTGAATGAAATTGCACAACGTGTGGGGATTCATTGGCGAACCGCAAAAAAATATGCCGACCAATCGGATTGGAATGCGTCTGTGAGCAAACGGAAAAGCAGAAGTCCCGTAATGGGGCCGTTTGTGGAGATCGTCGATACGTGGTTGGAAGAAGACCGCTTGCTCCCACGAAAGCAACGTCATACAGGGGTTCGCATCTTCCAGCGTTTGCGAGACGAACATCAATTTACAGGCGGGCAACGCACGGTGCTAGCCTATGTACAAAAACGAAAGAGTGAATTGGAACTGGAACGTGCTAAAACGTATGAACGGCTGGAACATCCGCCTGGAGAGGCTCAAGTAGACTTTACTAATCTTGAAGTGAGCCAAGGACACCGGATGCTCACCTACAAGCTGCTGGTGATGTCCTTCCCTCATAGCAATGCCGCTTTCGTTTATCCGACACCGGCGGAAAATCAGGAATGCTTTCTGGAAGCGATGAAGCAGTGCTTTGAGCAGATGGGCGGCGTCCCTCAACGTATATGGTTCGACAACCTTTCTGCCGCCGTCGTACATATTGAGAAGCAAGGCGAACGGCAATTAACAGAAGGCTTTCAGCGATTTTGCGCTCACTACCGTTTTGAAGCTGTATTCTGCAATCCGTACAGCGGACATGAGAAGGGTCATGTGGAGAACAAATGTGGTTATTCCAAGAGGAACTGGGCCGTCCCCATTCCCATCTATGAAAGCCATGAACAGCTTGCCGCGTATTTCGCTGAGCAGGCAATGCAAGATCGCGAACGCCAACACTATACTCAAAACCGCCGAATCGCTGATCTATGGGAGGATGACCGACGTAAGCTCCTTACATTGCCGGAACATGGATTTGAGGCCTTTCGGTTGGCAGCTGCAGTGGTCAACAAGTACGGAGAGATTCGGATTGAAGATACGACGATTCCGTTGCTGGGGACGGTTGCGCCCGGCAGCGAGGTACTGGTCCAAATGTTTTGGGATCGCTCGGTCATTCTGAATGGCCATCACCAGAAAATCCGGGAAGTGCCCAGACCTTATACGGGGCGAACTGTGGACGTCCCGTGGTCGAAAGTGTTTACCGGATGGCTGAGAAAACCGCGCAGCGTTACACACTCACAATTCCTCCGCATGTTGCCGGAAACCTTGCAAGCGTATGTGACGGTGAAAGATCTAACTGAGCGAAAAGAACACCTTCAGGCGCTGTCGCACTGGAGCGATGTGTACACCATCGAACAGATCCAAGAAGCGATCGCTTTGTTAGGCCAGAATACGGCGGTCGACCGTATCACGGCCGTCCTTGGCATGAAACATGGAAACCGAGACTTGCCGGTTACGTGGGAGGAGACGCTGTCACCACCGGGGACTCGTTCAGATGGCTCTCTCGAACGTTACGACCAACTGGTGGGGGTGGGCTAAGATGGCTATAGAACTGGCGGATTTGTGCCGGCAGCTACGATTAGCGCATGTCATGGATTATGTATCGCTTCAACAGAGCGAAGAGATTCAAAGTATTGTGGAACAAATTCTTTGTGCGGAACTGGATGGTCGCCGCCGTGCCAAGTTAGGGAAACTCGTCCAGCAGGCTGGGTTTCCGCATATTAAGACCTTTGAAGGGTATGTGTATGACCACATCTCTTTTCCAAACGGCAGCAGTCCAGAGAAAATCCAGGGATTGGAATGGTTGGAACGCAAGGAGAATTTGCTCCTAATGGGTGCCGTAGGCACGGGAAAGACGCATATGGCAACGGCATTGGGTGTGGAGGCTTGTCGCCGAGGCAAGGCGGTGCAGTTTTACCGAGCCTCCGATCTGGTCGCCGTGCTTCAGGAGAAATTTGCGGCGGGTACGCTCAGCCGATTTCGAGAGAAGTTGAGAAAGGTTGATTTGCTCATCCTCGATGAGGTTGGTTACGTCCCGTTCAGCCAAACCGGGTCTGAGCTATTATTTAACGTGATTGCGGATTGCTATGAGCAACAGAGTGTGATCGTTACATCCAACTTGGAGTTTGGTCAATGGACGTCGATATTCGGCGATACCAAGCTAACATCAGCACTTGTCGATCGTCTGGTGCACCATACTCATATTCTCTCCTTCACAGGCGAGAGTTTCCGCTTCAAACAAGCAATGGAACGAATTCCTATGTAACTTCGATGCTGGCAAGTGGGTTTGGTACTTTTGGCTGCAAACCTAAGCATTTTCTACTTGCAAAACACAGTCCTTCCAGAAGTCAAATCCGAGAAAGCGGAATTCTTCGTCAAAGTGCACCACTTTCGTCTTCTCCGGGTGCATTCTTAACCGAAGCTTCCCCTCAGGATGGCTTTCGCTGCTTGATGTGCCGCTTCCACCTTTTCCTGTGTCTTGCACAGGATGACTGCATCATCGGCATATCGGACAACGGCAAATCCTTTTTCTTTCATACCCCAGTCGAAAGGATTAAGGTATATGTTGGCAAGTAGCGGACTGATGACGCCACCCTGCGGTGAGCCGACTTCCGTGTCATGGAACTGATCATCTTCCATGACCCTTGCCGTGAGCCAACTGCGAATAAGTCTCAGCACTCTCCCGTCGGTGATTCGTTCATGCACCTTCTCCATCAGCAGATCATGTGGTATTTCATCGAAGAAGGACATGATGTCCAGATCGACCCCATACTCGAATCCTGTCCGCTTTGCCCGTCTGACCGTCCTCAGTGCTTGGTGTGCGGAATATCCCGGACGAAAGCCAAAGCTGTAGTAGTAGAAGTCCTGTTCAAAGATGGGTTCGATGATTCGGCGGACTGCTTGCTGAATTACGCGGTCTCGAACGGTCGGGATGCCGAGCGGCCTTAACTTGCCGTTGTCTTTCTTGATGTATTACCGAAGCACCGGGTCGGGTTCGTACCGGTCCTGCTGAAGCAATCGCTGAATTTCCCGAAGGTTGGTGCCCAAATTCTTCTCAAACCTCTCGATGGTCAGTCCGTCGATGCCGCCGCTTCCCTTGTTCTTCTTCACTTCCAGCCATGCCTCATACAGGTTTTCCATCTGACCGTGCTTTATAATATAAACGACAAAAAACCTTAAATCAAGATCGATTTTAACCGCCCCAGCAGCGCCGTCCCTCCCCTAAACCGGCCCCAAAACCCTATGGGTTTGAAAGATAGCACTAAGCCGATTAAATCACCTGTCGATTTTCCTGCAAAAGATATCGATGTTTTTTTTAACAAGTTCCCGTAATCTTTGTCGCCACACAGGCTGCACTCTAGCTTCTTGCTCGATTACCACTGTACTCCAAATAAATACTAAACAAAAAGAATAGCACTTTCCCTGTATGGTTAAAGGTGCTACTCACGACTTTTAATATCTATAGACATGGCTTTATAAAATTCCTTCTCATCGAATGTAATCGTCACCGGCTCTATAGCTAGAATTTAGGTTGATTTTGTCAAGCGCCGATTTTCAGGTTGAGCCGTCTATTGTTGCTTAAATTGGTTTGAACGAGTTATGTGTTATCTAGTAATTTTTCTGAGCCTTTAAATAAAATAAGAGTTCGACATTGAACTCATTTATTTCATATTAACTTCCTTTCTTAATCGTTGAGGTGTTGAGGGATCTACTTGAGTCCAATCAGACGCCCCCCTATCAGTAAAAATATAAACTGTATCAGGATCATCAGCAAATCTTACATAGACCGGGAATTGGGGCATTTTACTAAGTTTTGCTTTAACACTAAGAATATCAGATTCAGAGTAGCCTTGTTCTGAGATTAAATAGTTCTTCAAGCTCTTTTCAAGTGATTTATATTTAATTTGCAAACTAGCAAAAATACCACCAATGACCAGAAAAACAAATATTAAACCAAAAATCAGAATTTTTTTCCTCAAATCAGTATCCCCCCTATTATTCTCATTTTATTATAGTTGGAAATCACTGTAACTGGCAACTTCACTTACTTATAACAATAAAATAGTGGTTGGCTTAACAGGACATGATAACAAGAACCAACGATAATTTATCCGAAAATTAGAAAACATCTGTACATTCCATAAGATGGTTGTACCACTAATCCAACCTGAGGAATGACAGATGAACAACTAGTATACCGAAGACAAGCCATCCGTACGGCAGCAATAGCCAAGCATTGGTTGCTCAACCTGCAACGCACCTCCCTGACTTTAGAAAAACAACAAGAGTTAATGCTTCATCCGGTGATTGGAGCCAGTTTAAAACACTGCGCAATTGACGGCAAGAAATCGTTTACTACCACCGCTTCACTAGATCAATGAATGCATAGAAGGCCGGAATAACCGTGTCAAAGCCTTTAAAAGTAGACACTTTTTGCTTACAACCAAGATCGATACATACAAGGGATAATGGTGGAATCAATCAAAGTGTGCTAGTCATGAAACTTAGTAGGCTCGATATCTCAAGAACTAACTTTGGTGTTAAGCAGAAATAGTTGCCTAATAGAATTTCGCATCAGGGCGAATTCTATTAGGCATAGTTTCTAAAATATCATGGAGTTAAAAAGGTAGCATAGCGAACTACATAGGGAGAGTAGGCTATATTCGACGGTGTAACAAATCCACGAAGATCTGGTGTATTATTGACGCCCATTAAATCTACTCCTTCGCCATAATAAAAAGCCTGCCATACAAATTTTGAACAATAGTTGGGACTTATTGTTCCTAATTTTGCCAATGGATCTATAGAATAATCAGTTACATTGTAATAATTGTAATTTGCCCATCTAGCAGCCCCAACCCCCATACCGTCTCTAGGTCTGTAAACTACAATAGTTTCACCAGATCCGTGTCTATTCATATAGTTAGTGAAATTATCAATGACTCCACCGTCAACTGCGGGGGTCACATGGACTACTTTGAAATTCGAATCAACAATTCCGACATGGCCAACAATTGCTGTGCTACCACCCAATGTCTTCGTGGAGTATAGAATATCACCGATCTTCATTTGGACGCTTGTTCCAGGATATGTGGGTCCGATTTCAGCGAAAGGCTCAATTAACCCTTCAGTTGAGACATTTCCACTAGCACCATTGTTACTCAAATTAACTGTACTATCAATACTACTCGCACTAGCTAATGAATGACCTTGTGGCGAAACAACAAGAAAGGTAAACAAAACACTCAATACTAAAAAACTTTTACAAAGAATATTTTTCAACGTTACCCCTCCTTTGGTTTATATTCCTATATTATACAATATCCCTATTTTTGTATAGTCATTTTTTGTAAATAAACAGATAAATATGTTACAAGTGATTTTGAAGAGGTATTTCTTGTGCTTATAGTATCGTTTATAGTTTGGAGTCAAGATATATTAGTGCCTTTCCATCTACTATATTCTTAGGATCTGAATGTTCTTATGAATATATATAAACCTGAATTTCGAAAGCCCATAATGGTGGCCAGTTTGTAGCAGGATTAGTGGGCAACAACTGTAATAAACAGGGAAATACCCAGTTGGATTACGCGACGATTCTGAAAAAAGGGTAGTCTTTCCCCCTCCCCATAAGACAGGGCTAAACGGTTTCCATGTTAATTTGTGGTAAACGTCATTCTAAGGCAGCGACTTTGGCGGCGATACGTTGCCAGGCGCAGCGGTTCGCGAAATCTTTAGCCAGTTTCAGAACGACTTGTCGGCTATGCTGAATCATCGTAGCTGCACAGTGGAAAAACTCTAGACGGAACCGGGCAATCGTATACCCTTGATGGACCGGTTCGCAACAGTCTCGCTTGAATCTCTCGTAGAGATTGTAGGCGAGCAGCTTGATGAGCAGGTCGATTTCATTAGCGGTAAAGTCACCGGTAGCGATTCGATCGATGGAAAAGCCGCGTTTGGCTTCTTTGATATAGTTCTCCATGCAGCAACGCTGGTTGTAAAAGCGCCAAAGGTCGATCGGCTCCCACTCGAGATTGGTGACGATCGCTTCGTAATGCCAGTCCGTATCGAGGAGAAGCCGAGCTTGATCGCCGTCAAACACCTGCGCTTTACGAATCACCACAACGCGGCGCGGTTTCTTCCATGAGGTGGCTTGGTAGATCAGGGTGATCCCCTCGATGACCCAATCCTCATCGACAAACCGCTTCCAGTAGCGGCATCGCCCTACTTCGGCCTGAAGTCGCTGCGTCTATTTCAATTTCCCGACATACCCGATTCGCTTGGCTTCCCATAGGCTGTAGAAGTCTTCGCCGCCAAATCCCTTGTCAAACCGGGCGTACTTTACCGGACGGTCACCAAGCAACTCAAAGATCTGACGGAGGAAGGCGGCTGCATCGGTGGAAGCGTGCGTATTCCCAGCACGCAGTACTGCATTCAGGCACAGGCGCGACTGGCCCTCAAACGCCATCAGCGGATGGTAACTTTTACGTCCGGGTTTGTGGGGATTCGTGCCGACTGCCGCCCCCTCTTGGTGACCGTATACCGTTTCTACCGTGGAGTCTAGGTCCACGATGAGTTCAGAAGGCAGACAGGGTGCAATAATCTGCTGATTCAGCTTTCGCAAATCCAGCGTTAAGGTTGGGCGGGTCTTGCTGAGTCGATCCAGTTCCTTATACAGCAGGGTGTGATGCGGACAGCGCCCGCCGAGAAACCGCCGGATGAGCGCGTCATGTTGCAGCCTGCGGAAATGAAAGAGGCGTTCGCATCCGAGTATCCAGCCGACAATGAGATAGAGCAGGATGCGGAAAACAGGGAACAGGGAATTGCCTTGCTTGGTACAATTTAAATTCTGCAAAGCCTTACCGAGCTTGATTTTTTCGAGATATTCCAGAAAGATTTTGCTTCCTCCAACATTTGAGGCGTTTTGCAAGGTAAATTCGGTCTTGATTTTGCTGACGGGTGTGGTAGACTTCATCTAAAAGGTGCTCCTTTCTTTGTAGGTGATGTTCTGGACAAACACCATTCTACCAAAGAATTGGAGCCCTTTTCTTGTTTTTCAGACGATGTTACTTTCGAAATTCAGGTTAATTACTTTTTTGCAACAACTAGGATTACCTTCCGACAATATACTTGTTCCCGTTTTTGAGAGAATTAACGTTTTCAGCAATCTTCAAAATGTACTTATTAGGTTATCCACAGAAGATAGAGAAAGATCGATGTATCTATCAAAGTTTGTATCTGCTGTTTCTTCTGGCTTGTTTGATGCAGCTCTAAACTATCTCTGGGACGAAACGATTCACGAGTTAAGAAGAAGAGTCGTACAATATGATCTAACCTACTTTTATGACAATGCTGTTGGCGGAGAAAAAAGAAACAAATTAAAAACTGAAGAAGATTTAGTGAAACTTGATGATTCAGAACTTATACATGGTTCTAAGGAAATCGGTCTAATATCTGATATGGGGTTCAAACATCTAGATTACATTCGATACATGCGAAATTGGGCAAGTGCTGCACATCCAAACCAGAATCAAATAACCGGATTCCAGCTTCTTTCTTGGCTGGAAACATGCATTAAGGAAGTTATATCGTTACCAATCTCTAACGTCGCAATTGAAATAAAACGTTTACTTAGAAATATAAAAGAAGATGCGATAACATCACATGATGCTAAACAAATTGCATCTTTTTTCTTGCATCTAACAAGCGAACAAAGTAACAATCTAGCACAAGGCTTTTTTGGTATCTACACTCGCCAAGATACGACATCAAAAACGAGAGAAAACATACATCTGCTGCTTCCATTTCTATGGGGGAGTGTAGACGAAGATGTAAAAAAGGGGTTTGGTATAAGATACGGGAGATTCGTTGCAAATAATGAACAAACTGAAAAACAACTCGCAAGACAATTCCTTGAAGTCGTTCAAGCAGAATCGTATATCCCGGATGATCTTAGAGCAACAGAGATAGACACAGCTCTTCAGAACTTACGTTATGCACACCGCTCGTGGAATAATTACTATAACGAACCGCCATTTGCTAGAGAATTGGAGAAACTCGTTGGTTCACATGGTAGGCTACCTAATCAAATTGAAAAGGAATATGTAACAACATTAGTTGAAGTATTTATTACTAATGGTAATGGGAAGTGTTGGGATGCAGAGCCAATTTACACTCGTTTAATTGACCAATTTGATTCCAATCAAGCTCTCTTAGCCATTTTGTCATTCAGCAACTCAACCATATCTAGTAGACTGCAATTCTCGCTATGCGAAAGTCAATATAAATTACTTCTTGAAATGATGAAAACTAAAGTTTCTGCACATGCGGTTAAGGAGTTGATTGATCAAATTGAAAAATATAACGGTCCGCTTCACAGAATGAAAGATGACTCAAATTTCAAGAAACGAATTGAACCACTTCAAAAAATCATTGGCTAGCAACATGAATATCCATTTTAGATAACGACATTTAGTGCTTTGGTGACAACAATAATGGAAATGAGACCGATTTAAACTGCTCCTCTCGTCAAGTATGATTACAAGAGTCAGGTGACAGACAAGAAGATGATTCCTGTGCAATACAAGAATCATCTTCTGCAAATTAATCAATATGGTTCTAAAAATCTTACACCACTAAAGTGAATTAAATGGGACGGTTTGAAACAACCGTGCATACTCCTCATGCCGTTTACCATCAACGGGTCCGTGGCTTGTCACTAATTCAACGAATAATAACAAATCTCTATAGGATAATAAATCACAACATCCATTATTTTTCCATGCAAGTCAATCCTGATCCCCAATTTAAGCAACAACTTTTCATCAATTTTTTTTGTTCAAGACTACACTTCGTATTTCCTATCAATCAAGCGGTTAAAACACCAAGTAAACTATGGACTGTTATTCAGCATAAAAGAAATAGTAACAAGTAGAACCATCAACTTCAATGCTTATTTTGTTCTCTCCCTTGACAGTGAAAAATGAGATCCAAGTAATGTTAGGGTTGGATGCAGTCGGCCGACCATCTATCGTTATATCATTAAGTTGTATTAGAGGATCTGCTTCATAAGGGACTTCGAAATCTATATTTATTTGCTCACCGATGGATGTTTCAACCCGATCGCCAGAAGCTATCGCAAAATATCCATTGGCACCGCTGTTCGGAAAGAAATAATGAGCATTAATAGATGAAATGCTGAACGAAAGAGTCGGTAGATCATCCTTATCTGCTACACTATCCTCATTGGGACTATCCAATCCGCTTGCTCCTACGTTGCCAAAGCCCATTTTACCATTAGAGTCTTTGACCTGGGCTGTATCATCAGCTGGCTTGGTGATGGAATTTCCGAGTAATATTCCTCCTGTACTTAACGTGTTACTGGTAGAGCGGGTAGCTGGAACGTCTGGCTGCCATTGAGGAAAAATAGAGTAGTAAAAGGCAACGGTAACAAATCCCCAAAACACCGTACCTTTTAGAAGATAGCCAAAATCATTAAATTTATCCCAGAAAGCAGACCAAATAAGAAGAATAAGCAATATTAAAAATAACAGTGATGAAGCAATCAAACCTATATATTTTCCAACGTCCCAAACTTGATCCCACACTGTAATCATCCTCTATGATCAAGGAAATCTATGAATTTCGTTTTAAAATGTAATCTCTATCCATTAAAGTTCTAATTTAAAAGGTATGCTCTTTGTCTGACTATTCTGGTTCTCCCCCAATAAACTCGCTCAAAATACTTTATTCTTTTTGTACTTTAAACTCATGAATAGCTCTGTTGTAATATGTATCCGATACCTTGACAAACTCTGGCGTGTATTTCTGAATTGGCCCACCATAATCCACTACCCGTTTACGTCCTTCATGGTTTTCTACAACAAAAACCCTGACTTGATGTATCGCAGCGGTTAAAAACTCTTCGTCTTCAACTAAGTTCTTAAAGATTCTTCTCATGTTCATTACTCCTTAATCCAATTCCAGCATCTTTATCAGGAATATTGACTGCTTTTTTTGCCATATCAACTAGTTTATTTAAAACACCAAATATTACTTCCGTATTATAACCTCCAATAAAAATAATTAAATTCACCAGATATACTCCAGTAATCTGCTCGTTTTCAATCTTACAAATATTCAAAAATATTATAGGGAAGATCAATGCAAGTAAAGCACGGAGTTCAAAAGAATTTGTAGCTTGAAGTTCAGCAATAACTGAGAGCTGATCATTTATTGATTCAACATGTGCTATTCTAGTAGACGATAACTCATCTCTGCATTTTATTAATTCAACATCCTTCGATATAATATCCGCTTTAAGCTTCTCGAGTTCAATCTCTAGTTCCTTAATATTATTATCTGATAGTTCTTGTTTCTTACTCATATCCCTTAGAGATGTGACTGCAACACTTAATAACGAAATATATTCCTCTGAGTATTTTTCCTCTAAAAGTTTGAAATATAATTTGACATTCTTGAAAAAGAAAGAATAAGGTAGGGTTCGTAAAAAGGCCTCTTCTTTATTATCCCCTTCACTTATATATCTGTTTATTTGATCTTTAATCTGAGAAAGCCAATTTTTGATATGTTTATCAATGAATAACGAAATAAAACGACGATTACGATTATTAAATAGCAAATTAACAACATCATGCTTTGAGATTGCATTAGCTCGGAACCCTGGGCGGATTTTTGCAAACTCTTTTGGATTTTTTGTAAAATATCGAATTATATCTTTATGTGGTATAACTGAGCATATATAATACACTTCATCTTCGGTTAATTGATGGATATAGCTCATATCCATCCCTCCTTGATAAATTGCTTAGCAACTGAGTTAATTTTACCTTTTACCCTACACTTATCGATGTACCGAGAAGCTGTTTCACTAAGTGTAATTGAACTAAAGCTAATATCATCGAATTCCTCTAATCGTTTGTTATGTGCCAGGATATCATTAAGAAAATCTTCACTAGAGACCTCTTTTTTGCTGTCAGGATAAATGTAACTTACAGGGTAGTTACTATACTCATAGTGGATTATTGAACTTGTTGGAGTTAAATAAATATCCTGCCCACATGATAATGGAGAAACTCCATAGCGATTGAAATGATAATAGACACCCTTATCAGGTATAGTAAACTTGTTAACTTTAATATTGGTGGGGATTATCTCCGTATAACCGTGAAATTTAGGTATTTCTTTATCAATAATAATTTCCGAGTTTTTTCTAAATATTTTAGTTCTTTGTGTAATTGATATTTTTGAAATTTCAGGTGATATTTTTGATATTTCCCTAGAATATACATTGATATTCCCATGTGCTTGTAATTCAAAGCTCGAATATATATAAGCATTTTCTGATGTGATAATATTGACTTCATTTGACGTTTTTGATGGTGGCCAAAGCAAAGTTAGTGTCTCTGAAATATCTAATCGATAGCCCCATGACTCTAGCAAATTATCTATAGTAGCGGTTTTTTGTTTAATTGTTAAAACAAACCCAGAAAATTTTCTATTCATTGTTTCAAATGAGATTATTTCTCCAACTTCTACACCTTTAGGAAAACAGTCGCAGGTAAATTTGGTCTTTTCTTCTATAGAAACAAAATAATTTGTATTAGTGTATATTGTATTGCTACGAACTAACTTTGCCTTAAAATCATTATCATAGTCGTGTATTTTGAAAAAGGTTGGACTATTTTTGTTACAAAAGAAGTTAAACTTTCTTTTTGTAGTTTCAAGAGTATTTGATAAATAATAGCTATATGAAAAATGATCCAAAGGGATCATTGTAACAACATCTGGTGCAAAATTCTCAAAGTTAATTCTCAATGTACAAAAAGGTATATTGGCATCCTTTGTTCTTAATTCAAAATCAACATTTTGCTGTTCGTACACTTTAATTTCGCTTTCGCTAAACCTAAGACCTAAATAAAACATTCTACTACTATTATCAAAATAGAACTCTACTCTTTCTCGTTTGCTCCGTCTGGAACGAGCATCAGTGCTGATGGCTCCGTGCAAACCTAGGTAATTCTCGCATTCAACATCATTGTTCCCACTGCGATGTCTAAAATGTGCCACCATTCTAGTGCTGTATGGCGCAGCAATAAACACTTCTTCTCCACAACAAGAGCACTCATAACGATATGCTTCAAAACCGCCATTTTGAGCAGCCAACTCAGCAGAGACTTCAGATTGAAGAATTGTATCATACGCCTTACGCATCTATAATTACCCCCTTCATAAATCGGGAAATTAGTTTCATATGTTGCTTATTTCCACCTCATTCCGAAGAAAAAAATTAAGAAGAAGCTAACCTTTATATTTTCCACAAATTATGACAAAAGTCCTGCCTATTCTTTCTTATTTCGTAAACAAGTAAAAAATAACCTGTTTTTCTATATATGTAGTTATAGTATATTTTTCCAATATTGTTCGCTCCCCTTCTCAGCAGCCGTTTTCGTTATAGTGGACAAGAAACGAATAAGTATATTATTC
>NZ_JAWDJI010000163.1:0-4687 GCF_032465655.1 Paenibacillus sp. 3LSP
GCCCTGGCCCACCTGCGCCCAGCATGGCGCGTCGCGGCGAGTGATATCTCGCCGGACGCCTTGGCGGTGGCGCAGGACAATGTCCGGCGGCTCGGCCTTGCGGTGACGTTCAAGCAGGGGGACCTGCTTGAACCTTTTGCCGGCGAGCCGCTGGACATCGTGGTGTCGAATCCGCCGTATATCCCGGCGGAGGACATCCCGCACCTGCAGCCTGAGGTGCGGGACTATGAGCCGCGCGGCGCGCTGGACGGCGGTCCGGACGGGCTCGCGCCCTACCGGACCATGATGGCGCAGCTCGCGCTGCTGCCACGGCCGCCTCGCCTCATCGGCTTCGAGCTCGGCCAAGGCCAAGCGGCCGACGTCGCGGCCCTGCTCCGCGCCGCCGGCTATTGGGACGAGATCGTGACCGTCCCCGATCTCGCCGGCATCGACCGTCACGTGCTCGGAATCGCACGAGGGTAACCCCGCGCGGCTGCAAAGTTCGATGGCCGCGCCGGGGCTTCCCCTTTCTGCCGATTCTATGAAAATGGGTGGATCTCCTCAACCAAAAGCCGCTATTTTTGGAAGGATAGTTTCATAGAATGTGGTATCTCAAGCCGAAAGGAGGAGATATCACATGGCGTTTACACTGACGTTTCCGTACGCGCAAGCTGCCGGCGTCGGCCAAGGGTATTTCGTGGCCGCCGACCCGCTGGGCCCAACCGGAATTGTAACGGTTCAGGCTACAGTGGGTAACGTCGAACTCCGGATTACCCGGTACAACGCGCCTGACTTTATTCAGACTGTAACGCAAGGCAGCACATTTTCCGTTCAACTGAGCAACATCCAAACGATCGGAATTTTTGCGCTGACGGAAGCGACGGGGACGATCACCTTGATCACTCCCGTATAACCTGTTCCCCCTCCATTCCCTTTCTTATCCCGACCCCACTAGGGCGCCGGCGCACGCGTCGGCGCTCATTTTTTTGCAACAAGTCTGTATTTTGCCCTCTTTTTAAGGATTATCCCGTTGCATCAGTTGCTGTGTACACTAGGGACTACCTACGAGGGAAAAGGTTCGCTTCCTACCTCTGAACGAAGGGGATAATGGTACAAAGAAGACGAAAGGGATAATTATGCAATGAGATGCCGGAATTGTACATAGGGGACATTAGAGCCCAAGAGCCGGATTGGTTTCGGAGCTGGTTTTAATCTTAGCTCTGGCGTATTATTCGAGTTTTATGGTAAATGTATCTATTCGGGTCCTCTTCTTGAGGATTATCCCGTTGCATCAGATCGTAGGGGGACGCGTAACAATAAAGACTGAGGAAAACAATGAGTAACAGTAACAAAGGATGAAGAAGTAGTTTCCTGGACTCCTCATTCCTGAGTGAGAGGGATAACCTGGAAAATAGGGACGAGAGCAAGTTCTTCTTTCTGATCGATTTGGATATGGTTGAGACGATGTATATCCTTCCTACCTGAACGAAGGGGATAGTGGTGTAAAGGCGTAAGAGGATACTCCTTTCTGAACGAACGGGATAGTAGTGTAAGAAGGAATAGGAAGGCACCTCTCATCTGATCAAGGGGGATAATGGTGTAAGAAGGGGGAGGAAAGAACTTGCCATCTGAACGAAAGGGATAATGGCGTAAAAAGGTGTAAGAAAGCTCCCCCATCTGATCAAGGGGGATAACGGTGTAAGAAGGAGTAGGAAAGAACTTCCCATCTGAACGAAAGGGATAATGGTGCAAAGAGAGGCAAGGGATGAGGGAGACGTGAGAAATGACGCCGTGGGGCAAAATAAGTCTAAAAAGGTAACCTTTTGACGCGGTGACTCGTTATTTGAGTCGTAGGGCTCATTTGTAGTTAGGCCGGGTTTCTTTTAAAGTAAAGGTACGGGGTTTCTAGATCAAGAAAAGAGGATGTTCATGCTGAGCAAACTGAAAAAAATCGATTACTCCATCGTCGTGATCCTGTTGCTGCTCATGGCCATCAGTATTGCGGTGTTGTACAGCGCTACGTCAAACACCCAATATCATGGCTATCACATTCGCATGCTTGCTTATTATGCGCTGGGGTTTGTTGCGTTTTTTGGAGTTTCGATTGTCGACTATCGGCTGCTTGTGAAATATGCGCCTTACTTGTACCTGTTTGGCTTCGGGCTGTTGATCGTCGTTATGTTCATTGGTAATACCTACTATAACGCAACCGGTTGGTTGACGATCCCGGTCATTAATCAGAGCTTTCAGCCGGCGGAGTTTTTTAAGCTGCTGCTGGTTCTTTTTCTCGGGTTTATGTTGCTGCGCAAGCGCAAGCTTCGTCTGTCCTTTTGGCGGGACGTTGTACCGATCTGCTTGCTTACTTTTATCCCTTTTGTTGCGGTTATGGCCCAAAACGACTTGGGGAATGCGCTCAGCTATGTCGTGATTTTGGCGGGCATGTTATGGATTGGGAATATAAAATATTGGCATGCGTTGATTGCGCTTGTGATCTTTGCCGGCTCGGTGATCGGTGGTATCACGGCGTACAAAGCGTACCATGATCAAGTGTACAACTTCTTCGTCGAAATCGGCCGGGAACACTGGATTAACCGGATTGATCCTTGGCTCATGCCGGAGAAAGCGTCTGAGGACGCCTCCTACCACACTCGAAACGCCAAGTTAGCCATTGCCTCTGGGGGCATGACTGGAGAAGGGTATATGAAAGGGGAAACGGTGCAGTCGGAACGGGTACCGCTGACCTACTCGGACTCGATCTTTGTGGTGATCGCTGAGGAGTTTGGTTTTATCGGGAGCTCGGCGCTACTGCTGTTGTATTTTGTACTGATTCATCGGCTCATTCTGATCTCGTTGGAGACTCGTGAAACCAGTGGGCCCTACCTAATAGTGGGGATTGTGGCGATGCTGTTGTATCAGATTTTTGAAAATATCGGCATGTTCATTGGCCTCATGCCTTTGACAGGGATTACTTTGCCCTTCATCAGCTATGGCGGTACTTCGCTGTTAATTAACATGGCGAGCATCGGCGTGGCGATGAGTATCCGGATCTATGGGCAAGAGAAGGAGGAAGAGAATCCTCCTGTGGCTTCGTCGGCTCCTACGTCGCGTTATGCCTTGCTCCGATCCAAACGTCAATCGGAAAATCGGGGGTAAAAATTTTTACTAGATTCCTAGATTTCTAGGTTTAGAAGTCTCTTAACCGGACATACTGATAGACATCAGCGGCTGAAATACCGGTTTGGTTAGGAGCAAGGAATCATGGGTAAACGTTCTTTTTCCCGGCAGAAAATCGCACTTATCTTTTTTTCGATTGTGATGTTGATGATGTCCTGGGAAGGGCAATTGGTTGATACAGCCGCGGCAGCGGCAGGGGCGCAAACGGTGATTTCGCAGATTCCTCAGGAATCGATTCGGCTGCGCATTTTGGCTAACTCGGATGGAGCTGCGGATCAACTCGTCAAGCGTCGTGTTCGCGATGCTGTCGTTGAGCAAATGAACGGCTGGGTTGCACAGCTGGACAATCCGCAGAGTCTGGAGGAAGCGCGCCGGGTCATCCGTGAGCATCTGCCGGCCATCGAGGAACAAGTTGGTCAAACGCTTAAGCAGTATGGCAAAAACTACGATTATCAAGTTGAGCTCGGCACCGTGCCGTTTCCGACCAAAATGTATGGCGGCGCTGTTTATCCAGCGGGCGACTACGAAGCGCTGCGTGTGACGCTGGGCGAAGGCAAAGGGAAAAACTGGTGGTGTGTATTGTTTCCGCCGCTATGCTTCATTGACGCCGGGAGTGGGGATGCGCTGGCTAAGGACGCTGGGGCTGTAACCACAGCAACGGCAAAAGCCTCGGCTGACGGGAGTGCGGGTGATGCCGTTCAGGTTGAACCGCAGGAGACCGAAGTGCGTTTCTTCCTGTGGGACATGCTGGTGAAGCTCTGGAACTGGATTGTTGGCCTTTTTGCTTAATGGTGTTTATATATTTGGAACTGTTAAACCGTTCGGGGATGCCGGGCGGTTTTTTTGCGGGCTATGCGCAAGGCGGGGTTCGGGTATAATAGTAGAATATATTATTGAACAGTTTGGGATGAACAAGTATGAGCCGACAGGAATCTATGAATTTCAATCAAACGGAACATCGCGGGGATCTCCCTGCTTTAAAAGGAGTAACCCCCAAAACGACACGTTGGTGGCGTATCCAGCCTGGAACAGGAGCTGGGGCTGAAGTGTCGGATGATGTGGCTGTGGAGGAAGCGGCGGCGCTGCAAGAGGCCGCCGCTGTACTCGCCTCCGGCGGGACGGTGGCGTTCCCGACGGAGACGGTGTATGGGCTTGGTGCAGATGCGCGGAATACGGCGGCGGTGGAGGCGATTTTTGCCGCCAAGGGCCGTCCGTCCGACAATCCGCTCATCGTGCACATCGCCGACGTGAGTCAGCTGGACGGACTCGTCACGGAAGTGAACGAGACGGCACAGCGGCTGATGGAGGCGTTTTGGCCCGGGCCGCTTACGCTGGTGCTGCCCGTGGCCAAAGGCGCCGTCTCGCCGCGCGTGACGGCGGGGTTGTCTACCGTGGGCGTGCGCATGCCCGCCCACGACGTAGCGCTGCGGCTGATTGCCGCAGCGGGATGCCCGGTGGCGGCGCCCAGCGCCAACCGGTCGGGGCGCCCGAGCCCCACGCTGGCGAGCCACGTGGGCGAGGACTTGTCCGGCCG
>NZ_JAWDJI010000165.1:0-4552 GCF_032465655.1 Paenibacillus sp. 3LSP
ATCTGATTTTGAATCCGTCACATTAGAACGATTTAGCAAATATCACGGATTCAGGAAAAAGGCAGATTTTCAAATCAGCACAGACCTTCCTTTATCTCCTAATGAAGTAAGCAAAGAAAGTCTCTTTACAATTGTTCTTTTCAAAGAGTTGGCAGAGAGTTCAGATAATCAAAAGCACATTGGAGTTTTTACAACAGACTACTCAAAACCATGGTTGTCGATAGTGTGTTCTGATGTAATGTTGGAGGAATAGCAACTTCTAAGAACCTTGATTGGCTTCACGCCTTTCAAGGTTTTTCTTTGGTTGGGCTACCCAGTACCGAATGAACCCATCATTCAACCAATTACACCCATGTAATACCTGTATGAAGAATTCGTCATTTCGGTTGTACGCACATTGAGCTTGAATATTATCACCTAAATAACGCTATTCCGTTACATTAAATAGGTCGATTATGGTCAGATACCACCATGATTGACCTGTTTTTTGTTATCTTTGTTTTCTTGCGGATTTGTTATTTAAGCATTTTCAACGATAGTTACGGTGGAAGGAAATGATCGCATCTAAGTGGGATAAGACGGGATTAATATTGTTAGGATTTAACTGAATATATAGAAAGGAGATGACGGATCTCCAATATCTTAGAGCTCGTTGGTATGATCCGAATGCGGGAAGATTCGTCTCCAAGGACCCATACCAAGGCAGCATCGCGAATCCGCTAAGTTTGAACCGGTATTCGTATGTGGAGAATAATCCGTTGATTTATGTGGATCCGAGCGGGCATTTTAAATTTAAGCCCAAAGATGTTCAGGAACTAACAAGCTTATTGAATGAAGCGCGGGAGAAATCAGAGTTCAGCAAGAAGAATAAATACTATAAGGTATATAAAGATTTCATCTGGGAACGGTACGATTTTGGATCCTTTATGGATGAAAACCAATATAATTACTTATACGGTTTAGTAACAGGAACGAGTGCCTATACCAATAATGCTGGTACAGCAAGTTGGGCGAGAGAACAACTAGTCGATGCGTATTTCGAACAGAAAGAAGCAGAATATGTCGCATTACTCGCTCTTGGAATGGCTGGCGGCATAGGTGGTAGATATACGGGGGCTAAAAGTGGTACTAAGGGGACGGGGAATGTTCCTAAGTTTACTCCAAATGAAAATGGGTATTTTGGAACAGTTGGTCAAAGCGGAAGTACTAAAGTACGAAATCTGACAGGTGGAGATAAAGCCGCTCGGCAATTTTTTGATGAAAAAACTCAAGGCTTTAAGACGGAGAAAGACCTTGGAGATGGTAAAGTTCTTAGGATTATGGATGATGGGACAGCAATAACCTACAGACCCGTTTCACATTCTGATGGTACTCCTGCGGTTGATATTAATGGGGGAAGTACTTTCAAACAGCAAAAAATTCATTTTATACCTTAAAAAAGGGGGAGGATACGGTGCAACACGTTATAAACAATGTAATAGCCAAAGAGCAAATTGATATTCTTAGAGGTATTAAAGATGCTTCTTTGTTGAAGCTATATATCGAAGAAGTTGGGGAATTTGCACTCAGCCTAGTCATTGAAAGCCCTGACAGCAAGTTAAGTGTTAAAAATACTCCTATCAGTGCATTGGACGGTGACGAGTACCCTAAGTTAAAAATCGAACATGCAACAACGTTAAACCCTGAATGTAAATTAACGTATGTCGGTACGAACTTAGAGGATATACTTGTATTGAGAGATGTAGCATCTTGGCAAACCAACGGCATTAAATGGATAGTTGAGGTTGATATTGGGGTAAAGTTAGTTTTCCAACAAGAGGAGTTTTTATTTGTTGCTCAGGATTCTTTGGCAGGATTTCTCAAAGTATTCAAACTTAACAAAATGACGCCTGTGAAGGAAATTTTAGATGATTACTGGTCAATGAAAACTGATAAAGTTGATTCCTTAATAAGAGAAGAAATCAAAATATAGTTTGTATAAATCCAACCTTGATTGGCTCTGTGCCTTTCAAGGTTTCTTTTTTGTGGGGGCTACCCAGTGCCGAATAAACCCACCATTTAACCAATAACACATATAACCCATGTAATACTCGTATAAAGTTTTCGCCATTTCGTTTGTACGCACATCGAGCTTGAAATTTATACCCTAAATTACGCTATTGCGTTACATGAACAGGTCGATTATGGTTAGATACCCCCATGATAGACCTATTTTTTGTTATCTTCGTTTTCTCATAGGTTTTTGAAAATAATCGCAACTTTGCGAATAGATACTGCGATGAATATAGTCTAAGAACATCGCAACTAATATTTCAGATAGTCCGACCACTATATTGTCAGGACATATCTGAATAAACGGGAAGGTCATGTGTGAAAGGCTAGCCACCGATTTCCTCATTCCTATAATACAAGAGGCAAATCCGTCAAAAGTTTTGCCAGTGGGGGAACACATGAAAAACGTACAACTTTCCGTAGATAAAATTGCAGTTGAATACCATGGTGTAACGGTCAAGTTTTACAATCAACTCGCACTTTCATTTCGAGATTGGTTTGATATTAGACCTGCAATACGACACAAAGGCTATGTATATCATTGGAGTCTAGGTATTGAAGATGCGTATCTGTATTTACGGTATCAACCGTGGCGGCAGAAGAAATCAAGAAAGTACAGCCTTCAAATCGAAACCCATGCCGACAAAGAAGTCAATTCCGCTTTGTCCTATAACGAACGTATGAGCAATGCAACGACTCAAAAGAGCGACAGTTGGGATGCTTACTGTATCGCAGACGGAAGAACAACTTCGACAAGTGTTGGCTAAAACTGACTTTAAGTTTCAGTCGATGGATGGTATCAGTACAGTAACAGCAGCCGAATTGATTGCAGAAATCGGAGATATTCGCCGTTTTCCCAATGCTGATAAGTTAGCTCGTTTTGCAAGAATCGCACCTGTACGCTTTAGTTCGGGCGGCAAGGGAAAAGACCAGGTAAGCGGACAAGGAAATCGGGTACTAAATGCCATCTTCCTCCATAACCTAGCCGTTCAACAAATCCAAGTAGCTAAAGGTGACAACAAGAAGCAACGGAATCCCGTATTCTACGAATATTACCAACGCAAGCTAGCAGAAGGAAAGACGAAGAAGCAAGCCCTGATATGCGTCATGAGAAGGCTTGTAAACATCATCTACAGCATGATGAAGAACAAGACGGAATACAGGGCGGCGGCAACTCCAACAGAGCGTCAGGCAAGCTGATATAATGGTGGTAATTGGAAGAACCGAATGCCACCTTCTTTATTCCCCAGTTTAAGATTACAACTTAGGGGACGGGGAATGGTATTAGTCGCGATACCATTATTAATTCAGCAACACAGGCTAAAAAAGGCGGAGAGACAGTTGTAGGACATGCTCTTCAAAAACATGCAGGAAGAAATCCTGATATTTGGGGTAAAGTTAAGGGTGGTCCGGACCAAATCAATAAAACAGCACAGAAGCATTTGGAAGAAATTATTGATGCTCCGGGGGATTTCGTTAAGGTTACAAACAATAGGGGTATTACTTTCCTAGAAAAGAAATTACCTGATGGCAGAGGAGTAAGACTTAATCTTGACGGAACATTTAAGGGTTTTATTGACCAATAAAAGAGGTGGATAACTTGGAAAACTTAGAAATTATACTGGAGAATTTCCGAAAAGATGAATTAGACAATTTAATTTTTCATGAACTTAAAATTAACTTGAAAGAAATCAAGTCCTCCCATTTTTTTGATAACAATAGTGGAGCAGACATTGAATTTCATCAAATTAAAAGTTTTAAGGAAGTACTTTCACCGAGTGGAACGGGCAATGTATTTCTAAGCCAATTGGAATTAGGATGTTGTATTAAAGATGTGGTGATTGTATTTTCATTCGATAAAGAATTTGGAGATATTACTTTTAATTTCTCTGAGAATGGAATATATGAAGGCAAAGGTACTGATGTAAGGCTGAATATCAGAAAAATATTAGAAACTCTAGTGAGCCTGAAAGATAAATTCAATATACCAAACATCAGAATCGGCTTTGAGCCAGCATCTGATGATGATACTTGCATAGTAAATATTGGTAAGGGTAAATTCGATTTAGAGAGTGCAGTAGAACTTATCTTGAGCTAGTACTAAGAACCTTACTCTCAAGTTTTTTTGGTGGGGCAACCCAGTGCCGAATGAACCCATCATTCAACCAATAACACATATAACCCATGTAATACCCGTATAAAGTTTCTTCATTTCTACTGTACGCACATCAATGTTTTGAATTTTATCACCTAAATAACGCTACTGCGTTACATTGATCAGGTCGATTATGGTTCGAAACCACCATGATAGACCTGTTTTTTTGTTATCTTCGTTTTCTTGCGGATTTATTATTTAAGCATTATCACGATATTTACGGTGGAAGGAATTGATCGAATCTTAGTGTGGGATAAGACGACGCTTAATATTGTTAGGATTTAACTGAACCTGAATTTCGAAAGTAATCTCTTCTGAAAAAAATAAAAAGTGCTCCAAATCTTT
>NZ_JAWDJI010000166.1:0-94010 GCF_032465655.1 Paenibacillus sp. 3LSP
TGGTAGACTGCATAGTATCAGCTCTCCTTTGCTATGTAGCTCTGAAATGGTTTGGTTTATACTACACTATCCATTTTAACCTACGAGATGTAGCAATTTGGAGGGCTGTCTTTGTTTTACGTTCATCTTAGCTAGAACTCCCACCCCCGCCTTTCCTCCTATGCCGGTTCGCTTATGGTATACTGCTAATAATATGCCAAAAAAGAGAGGTGCTCCATCATGTGGAAGGAATTTAAAGCCTTTGCACTCAAAGGGAACGTGCTAGATCTAGCTATCGGGGTCATTATCGGTGCCGCTTTCGGGAATATCGTGACTTCCCTGGTTAACGACATGCTGATGCCGGTGATCGGGCTGCTGGTAGGCGGTATTAACTTGAAAGAGTTACAGTTTCAATACGGAGACACGGTGTTGAAGTACGGAGCTTTCCTGCAAACCGTCATCGATTTCTTTATTGTCTCCTTCTCCATCTTCCTCTTCGTCAAGGGTATCAACAAACTGAGACGCAAAGAGAAAGAGGAGCCCAAGTCCGAAGCGCCGCCCGCCCCTTCCAAAGAAGAGGTGCTGCTGGCCGAAATCCGTGATTTGTTAAAGCAAAGAGCGTTGGAGGAGAAGTGACTCCTTTGAAGCCAAAAACCCGCCCGAGCCGTTTATGCTTAGGCGGGTTTTCTCGTATGCGCCTACACCAGCTTCTGCCCGCAATTCGGACAGAAGTTCGCGCCTTCGTTCTTATTCCCGCAGTTGGGACAGAAGTTCGGCCGCTTAGAGTCCGCTTCCGAGGCGGAAGGCGCTGCAGGTTGCGACGGTTGGCTCGCCCCCGAGTTTTGCGACTGGGACTGCGGCTGCGGATGATCTTTCCCCTGACCCGGTTCCGGATTCAGGTTTTTCATCATTTCCTTGGCCAGGTTCATCCCCATCATCATCCCCGCCATATCCGAAGCGGCCCCGCCGCCTTGCACCTTGCCTGAGGCGATGCCGTCCGTCATGCTGACCTGCTGGTATTTCGCTAAATTGCCGATCATTTCATGCGACGCCGTCTTCGTGATCATCTCCTGAATTTCCTTCGGATAACTGAAGCTCATCACCTGGAAGCCTGTGATGGCCAACCCGTCGTCCATGACCTGCATATCGAGGTCTTCCCGAATGCCTCGTGCGATCTCCGCGGCGTTAGCCTGCAGATTAAACATATCTTTGCCTTCCCGGCTAATCCACTTCATCAGCAGTTGATCGAGCACGGAGGTGATCCGAAGCTTGACGTCCTCCACCAAATAGCTTTGTTTAATGCCTGCAACCTTATCAATTAGAGTCACATAGTCATTGACCTTGAAGTTAAACGTGCCGTTCGCACGAATCGGCATTCCGCCGGGGAGCTGCGGCGTAGGGATTAACACCGGATTTTGCGTGCCCCACCGGACGGTGAACTCCTTCGTATTGACGAACAACACCTCAACCCGCATCCCGCTGTTGAAGCCGAACTTAAACCCCTTCAGCGTGGACAGGAACGGCACGATCTCCGAGGCAATGTTATATTCGCCTTCCTCCTTAAAAATCCCCTCGATTTTCCCGTTATTCATAAAAATCGCGTCCTGCCCCGAGCGGATGATCAGCTTACTCCCTTTTTTAATTTCACGGTTGCTCCATTTCCAGAAAATCATGTCGTCCCGGAATTCTTCCCACTCCACGACATTGGCAAATTGGCTCTTAAAAAAACTCATCAGCTCTTCCTGCCCCTTCCTTTAAAATGATCCTCGGCTTCCGCTATGGGAGTGTCCGCCGCTGGTTGTACCGCCGCCGCCACCTCCACTGCTGCCACCGCCGCCGCTGTTGCTGCTCTCAATCTTCGTCTTCGTTACCGTGGTATGCAGATAATTGTCTTGTCGCCAAATGACGCCAGAATTGGCCGAATCCTCATAGGTACGACCGCTCACCGTGATCCGACCGCCGCTTCGGAACGCCATCATGAAGACGACCCCCGCCCCGATCACCAGTGCAATCACAAGCTGAATGCCGGTGTTGAACAGCGGGTTATCCGGATTCACCCCCGGCCGAAACTCCGCGTACCGGTAGGCCGTGCGTATGTATTCTGCAAACGCACCGTGATAATCGCCTGCGGACAGCATCGGGGTAATCTTGTTGCGGATTTTGTCCAAACGGCTGTCGTCCAGGTATTTCTCCCCTTTATAGAACCCTGCCAGATATAGATCCCGGTTCAGCATATCCAACGTCAAAATCACGGCGTTGCCATGCGGTTTGTCGTAACCCGGAGCCCGTTCATCGTAGAAATTCTCCGTCAGCTTCACAACATCCTCGCCTTCAGGATTGTCCGTGGTATAGATGATGATGTCGAGCTCTCTTTTGGGCCCATATTCATTCGCCAACGCGTTTAGGTCTTCAATTTCTCCCGGAGAGAGAAGTTCGGCCTCGTCATAAATCAGCTGCTTATTCGCAAGCGGCGATTCCGCCTGAGCCGTTAACGGGGTCAGCATATTTAGCATGATCAAGAGCAGCAACGAGTACACCACGACCCATCGCTTGTTCATAAGAATACGCCTCCCCACAGCCAGGCCAATATTTTAAGTCCAACAAAAGAGAGGGCCGAAACGCCGGCAAACCATGCCGCCATTTTCCCTTTGCTTAGCGGCGGCTTTCCGACCACTTTGCCTGTTTGGCCGTTCATCGCGAACGTGTACTGCTTCCCCTTGTAGTTGTAATAGACCATCCAGACCGGAAGCAGCACATAATTCGCTCGTTTGACCGTCGTATCGATCTGTTTGTCCGCGTAGCTTACCGTCGTGTATTCGGAAACGGTTGAAGAAATATAGGATTCGATATAAGGCATCGTTTTTTCCCGAGCTCTCGGGGTAAGCTGCTCGCTGGTATAGTTGTATTTTTCAGCAATGTATCCCGCAAGATATGGCGTCTTAAACGTCTTTAATTGGTCGTAGGGAAAAGGCTCCAGCTTATCCATCAGCTCATCGTCCATCTTCGCCGAGGCATCGATCGGCAGCCGGACATAATTCAGCCGAATTCTCCGGTAAAACTCGTAATGATCGGTTTCGGTATATTGATAATCGCCTCGGCGATAGCTTCTTACCTTCGTTCCTCGGCCGCGAACATCGATATTGTTCAGCAAATCGTACAGCCAGAACGGCACGTACATTCCGGTAATCCCCTGGATGCGGTTCGCGGTCATGAAGCCGCGGGGCGTAAGCAGCCCTTTTCGGCACCATTTCTTGAAAGCCGCCATCGCTTCTTCCTTGCTGATCGCAAAAGGGATCACCTGCTGCGGCGCCAGCTTCCCGGTCAGGCGATCGCTAAGCACCACAGCGGAACCGCAAAAGCTGCACGTCGTTGCGCTGGTTTCCGGCTCCGTTACGATGACCGCCCCGCAGCTTTCGCAGTGGTATTCCCGAACCTCGTCCTCCGTGAACACCTGTTGCTTCAATGGGTCGGGAAGTTGCTCGATGTTGTCCTTGCGACCGCAGCTTGGACAGGACAGCATACCTGTTGTGCTGTCAAACGTCATGCCGCTGCCGCAGCTCGGACATTTGTATTCAATGACCGGCAAATCGTTCACCTCAATCCATCCAAAATCAAGTTCAGGTAGCTCATTTATTTAATTTCGCCTTGAGCGCCGCTAGTTCATCTTCAGGAGTCGATGCTGTGGCTCCCTCCGCTTTCGCTCCCGCCGCATTGCTCTTCTCCAGCTCCGCGAAGATCGCGTCCAGATCGTCTTCCTGCGATCCCGCCCGAAGCTCCGCCAGAGCCAGCGCTTCATTCAACGCTTGATCCGCCTTCGCCTCCAGTTCGCGAAGCGCTGCTTCGGTTCCTCCAGCAGCCTGGGCCTTGTTCAACGCAGCGGCCTCTGCCAGCTTGCTCTTCAGCGTCGCTTGCCGCGCTTCCAGCTTCTGCAGATCGGAGACCAGCTTCTCCTCTATCTGCTTGATTTGGTCGGCCTGACTCGCTGCCTGCTCATAGGCCGTCTGCAGCTCCTGCAGCCGTTCCGCCTGCTTCGCCTTCCGCTCCAGGAATTTTAATGCAGCAGATTCGTCGCCAGATTCCACCGCCTTCTCCGCATACCTTTGCAACTTCCGAACTTCCTCAGCGCACTCATCCAGCGCACGCTTGGCTCGGTCTTCCGCTGTCTGTATCGCAGCCGACTCGGCCTTGACCTGTCCCAAATCCAGCCGTAATTGACGCAGGTATTCATCCACCGTCGCCGCCGGATCCTGTGAACGCTCCAGCCTAGCGGAAAGATTCGACCGCATCACATCTTTAAACCTCGACAACATCCCCACTTCCCGTCCCTCCTTCAGTTGGTCACTTACTTAATAATACAGTAGAAACAACCATTTGGTTTCATGGCGGCTCCCGAGACCGGGCAAAAAAGAACGCCCCGAAGGGCGTTCTTCCCGTACAAGCGGCTATCGCAGACCGCAAAAAGACATGGGATCAACCGATCCACAACTGCACTAATGACGTGCTAGTGTTGGGGATGATCTTTTTTCTCGGAATATGCGATCAGATTGACCTTCTCTCCTATGGACTGCTCGATTTTTTCTTCCAGCTTCCGAATCTCCTGAACTAACGACTCCCGGCCTTCCAGATCCGTGAATACGTAATCTTGCTGCATGATGCACGCTCCTCCCTGTTTTTTAGGTAACTTGCGCGGAAAAGCGTGGTTCTATGCAGGCGAGGTTGGCAAGCCCCCTACTTGGCCGCTGTGTGATTTGCGAAGATCGGCACCATCCGCCGCTTCCCGTCTCGAAACACTGCCAGCTCCTTGTATCCCTGATCGATCGCATCGGCCAAGGCCGTATCAAGCAGCGTACCGATATCGTCCGGAAAATGAGCGTCCGAGGATAACGTCAGCGGGACCCCGTAATGGGCTAATACGGACAGGAACAATGGGCTTGGGCAACTCTCCGCGATAGGATAGCGGTATGCGAGACCGGTATTGATCTCCGTAGCTACGCCGCTTCGCGCCATTTCCTTGGCGATGCTCCGGTAATACGGCAGCAGCTTCTTCTCATCGGCCGGCCGGAACCCAAACACCTTCAAGTTATCCGGGTGCGCGATGATGTGAAACAACCCTGAGACGCAGGCCTGCCGCAGCAATTCATAATAATCTGCGTACGTTTGCACGGGGTCCCGGCCGTCGAAGCCTGTCTTGGCCTCCGGATTGTCGAACCCCCATCCTTCCAGGAAATGCACCGAGCCAATCACGTAATCCCAATCATAACCCGCCAAAATTTCGTCCAACTCCACTTCGCCGCCGGGGAAGAAATCCGCCTCGATGCCAAGCGCGAGATCGGGCCGCGTCTTCTTCGCTTCCGTCACAAAGTCAACGAAATCCTGGATGGAAGCTACGCACACCTGATCCAACCAGGCCCGTTGCAGCTTGCCAACCCGGCTGTCGTCCAGCAGCATGTGTTTTTCGTAATATGGCCGACACTCCCGGAACCGGTATAAATGATCAACGACGCCAAACTCCTGAATTCCGCGTTCGCGTCCCCGGATCAAGTAGCGATCCAACCACTCTTCGCTATAACATCCCTTCTCCATCCGCCGGGACAACAGCTTTGTCATTTCCTCGGCATATTCGATCGTATGATGCCCCAAGGCCGGATCCGGCCCCGGCTCGGTCGCCGCCAACCCTTGCAGTGTACGCGAAAGCCAGCGCAAGGAATACGGACCTTCCTCCAGATGAAAATGCATATCAACCTTCACCCGCAAACTCCTCCTGTCTACTCCCATTTCACCATGGCCTCGGAAGGCTCGATTCCTAGATAATGGCACATCAGCGGAGCCAAGTAGAGCTGTGACAGCCCCTGATCGCCCTGGAGCTTCGGCGAAGGAATCGGCAGCTCACCAAACACATACAGCGGAACGTTGCGCTCCTCCGGCTGAGTGCCGCCGTGTTGCCCCATCGCGTTCATCCCGTGATCGGATGTGACGATAATCTCATACCCTTGCGATCTCCACAGCGGTACCAGCGTAGCCAGAATCCCATCCACCGTCCGGACGGCGCCCTCATACTGCTTGCTTTCCCCGCCGTGCTTATGCCCCATATCGTCGATGTTCATCGAATGGATATACAGGAAGTTGGGGTCGTACGTTGTGCGCAAATGCTCCGCATCAAGGAACAGATGGCTGTCCGGATAGTGATCCTCGAAATAAAAAATCCCGTGCTGTATCGGCTGCTTCTCGTCATGCTGATGCCGGTCGGTCACCGGGTTAAACGGCGCACGGTTGTACAGCTCGCTAACCCAGTGGTACGCGGCGGCAGCCGTTCGTAATCCCGCGGTGATGGCAAGGTGAAACACGCTTTGCTCCCGGCTTAGCCTGCTGATATGGTTCGCCGTAATGCCGTTTCGGGCCACCGGCGTACCGGTCAGCAGCACTTCATAGAGCGGGCGCGATAGGCTCGGCAGCTGCGACTGCACTTGATAGCAGGCCGCCTCCCCTTGCTCTACAAGATGCTCCATATACCCGAGATACTTGCGGGCCGCATCATATCTTAATCCATCCAGCACAACCACAACGAGCTTCTTGGCTTCTGCTTCTGCCTTTGCGAATGACATCCATCTCTCTCTCCCTTCAGTTAAGTGGCCTCGATCCATTGAATGCGATGGCCGCGCAGCGTCTGCAGCCATTCCTTCGGGGCGGCAACGTCGCTGACAATGGCGTGTACTTGGCTCAGCGGCGCGATCTCCACGAATGCTTCCTTGCCCAGCTTTGACGCATCAGCCAGCACAATCGTACGGGATGCCGCCTCGATCATCCGGCGCGACATGCCCGTTTCATCGACGTCATAATCGCTGATCCCCCGCTCCAAGGATATTCCGCCAATGGAGATAAACGCCTTGTCGACCCGGAATTGCGACAGAATGTGCTCGCCAATTGTCCCCGATAACGACTGCTGCTCCGGATTTAATTCCCCGCCGACCACAAAAATCTTCCCGGAAAACCTCCCGCCATTCAGCGACTCCATCAGGTGATACGCCACCGCCAGCGAGTTCGTCAGGATCGTCAGCCGCTCCCGGCCGGCGATCGCCTTGGCCATCTCCAGCGTTGTCGTCCCGATGTCGATGGCGATGGTGTCCCCGGATTCGATCAGCTCGGCAGCAGCGCGGCCGATCCGCTCCTTCTCCTCCGCCTTGTCCTTCTGGCGCTGCAAATACGGCGGCTCGTAGCTGGTCAATTTGGGGAGGACCGCACCGCCGTAGACTCTTTTAGCCAAACCTTCTTTCTCCAGCAGGATCAAATCGCGGCGCACGGTCTCCTCCGATACGGTAAAACGATGCGACAGCTCCGGGACCTTCACCTGTCCCTCCTGCTTCAACTGCTCCATAATGACGCGCTTGCGCTCCTCAGATGAAATTGACAACTTGCCTAAGCCCCTTCCTTCTCTAGCTGCAGCAATTGCGCGTGATCCATAACGAGGGTGACAGGGCGGTTCTCCTCGAACCGCCGAGAGCGTCCATCGTTCAGCACATCCACCGTCAGGCGGATGCCGGCGGCATCGATGGCGTAACGAATAACGTTGCCGAGGATCGATGCCGAGTGAACGTTGCCCTCCACGATGGGCTTGCCCGCATGGGCCGGGTCAGCCGCTTGCTCCGGTCCAATAAGCGAGAGCGCCTCCGGCCGGATGGCGTAACTCTCCGCATCGCCGGGCACCGTGCCGAATAGCCGTAACGCTTCGGCCCGCGTCAGCACGTTATAGCTGCCCATGAACCGCGCAACGAACTCCGTTGCGGGCTTGGCGTACAACTCCTCCGGGGTCCCTTGCTGTATGATATTCCCCTGGTTCATCAGGCAGACCCGGTCGGACAAGGTTAACGCTTCTTCCTGATCGTGCGTGACGAAGATCGTGGTCATGTTGAATTGCTTCTGAATCTCGCGGATTTCTGTGCGCAGATTTTTGCGATTTTTCGCATCAAGCGCGCTGAGCGGCTCATCCAACAGCAGCACCTTCGGACGGACGGCCAGGGAACGGGCGAGCGCTACGCGCTGCTGCTGTCCCCCCGACAGCTGTGCGGGATAAGCGTCCCGCTTATCGGTCAAATCGATGAGCTCGAGCAGTTCGCTGGATCTCTGGCGGCGTGCTTCCTTGGCCATGCCGCGCATTCGCATGCCGTATTCGATATTTTCGCGGACCGTCAAATTCGGGAACAAGGCGTACGATTGGAACACCATGCCGATCTCCCGACTGCGGGGAGGCAGGTTGACGATGTCCTTATCGTCCAGCCAGATCTGCCCTTCGTCGATCTCCGTCAGGCCGGCGATGCAGCGCAAGAGCGTGCTTTTTCCGCAACCCGAAGGCCCGAGCAGCGTAACCAGCTCCCCTTCGCGGATATCTAAATTCACACGATTCAGCACCGCCGCCGATCCGAACTGCTTACGGATCCCTTCCAGCTTCAGATATGGCTTCATTCCGAAATCCCCCTGTTTACTTGTTTGCCGAGCTTCATCAAGACCATGGACAACGCCAGAATAAACAAAAAATACGAAATCGCAATCGCGCTGGCCAAATGCCCGCTTTCATTCATCCGCCGCGACAAATACACCTGGATCGTCTGAATATGACCGCCCACCAGCATGTTCGTCATGACAAACTCCCCAAAGAGGACGGAAAAAGACAGCAGCGTCGACGTCACCACCCCCGGCCAGATGTTTGGCAAAATCACGGTCACAAACGCCTTTATGCGGCCGGCGCCCATCATCTCCGCGGCATTCAGCAGCTCTGGTGCCGATACGGTGAGCAGGCTGTTGCGGATACCCTGATACATATAAGGCAGGACGATGACGAAATACGCGCCGATCAAAATATAAGCGGTCCCCGAAATATTCATCGGGCCGGAGGAATACGCTCGGATCAGCCCCACTGCGGCAACGACGCCGGGAACAGCATAAGGAAGCACGACAATTCCCTTCATGAAGCTCTCCATCCGGGGCAAATAGACGGTGATAATGAACACTGCCGGCAGCATGACGGCTAGGCTAAGCACGATGCTGATCGCGCAGAGGTACAGCGACTTCCATAACGCATCCAGAAAACGCGCATCCTGAAACATCTCACCAAACCATTCCAGCGTCCAGCTTTCCGGCAGAAGGGTTGCTTGCCACTCTTTCGCAAACGCGTAGATCATCGTTGCCAGCAAGGGAAGCAGCAAGTAAATCATGAGCAGCAGCATCAGGGTTCTCGGTGCCCACCCTGCTTTTTTGCTTGGGGTCTGCATCACAATTCCTCCTTCAGCGCAGGCGACTTCAGCTTTGGCCATTTCCGATGGTTGCGTGCCTTCTGTTCCGCCGAGCCGGGTTGGAACCGGTGCAGCCGCTGAGTCATCTTGTGGTTCAGGTACACCGCCAATAGCGTCGACAGGCCTAGGATTACTGCCAGCGCATTCCCCAGCTGCGGCTCGGTTACAACGTCACCGGAAACCAGGTTGCCAATCCGTACGGCGAGCAGGTTGAAGTTACTTCCGACGAGGGCATAAGCAGTCGCGTAAGCACCCATGGCATTCGCGAATAAAATCCCCAGCGTACCGAACACGGCTGGCAGCAGTACCGGAATCCCGATCGTTCTCCAAAACTGCCAAGGACTTGCGCCCAGCAGCGATGCCGCCTCTTTCCATTGCTCACGAATGCCGTAAAACGAAGGGTACAGCAGCAATAAAGCCAGGGGAACCTGGAAATAGACATACACCAGCACCAGCCCCGACCAGCTGTATAAGTTAAAACCGGCAAGCACGTCCCAGCCCCACTGCTTAAAGAGCAAAGTAAATACCCCGTTACTCCCCAGCAGAATAATGTACGCGAAGGCGAGCGGTACGCCGGCGAAATTCGATGTCATATTGGACACCATGATCAGACGGTCCCGCATCCTCGGTGCAAATCGCGTCACCGCGTAAGCGCAGGCCAATCCAACGACAATCCCGATCACGCTTGAAAAGACCGAAATCAGCAAGCTGTTCTGAATCGCTTTGAGATAATACTCGCTTTGAAAAATTCGGGTGTAATACCCCAACGTCATTCCGGCGCCGTCCTCCAGGCTGACGCTTCCCGTAATCATCGACACGATTGGCACCAGCTGGAACAGGGCCACCATGACGACGAAAGGAACGAGCCCAAGCAAATACCGGCGATTTTTCCGCTTCACGCCACACCCTCCTTGTTAAAAAAAGGGGCGCCTCCCGTCCAAGACGTTTGACGCACCCCTTCAAATGGTTGAACACGGGCCCGTGATTTGCCCCGATTAGTTCATATGAACGAGCACGCGCTCCTGCCACAGCTGCGGCAACTTCTTCGCCGTCTCTTCCCAGGCCTTGTAGTCGCTGACCGGTTTCACATTGGCATAGGCCTCAGTCGGCAGCAGCTTGGCAGCAACGTCTTCCGGAAGCTGCACGCTATCGCGGATCGGACGGGCATAGCCCTTCGCCAGGTTGATTTGGCCGGCATCGCTCAAGATGTATTCCCGCGTCAGCTTGGCGGCATTCGGATGCGGCGCGTATTTGTTGATGATCGTGGCGTAGCCGCTGACCACGCTGCCTTCCTTCGGAATCGCCACGTTAAACTTGTCCGCGCCGCCCAGTTGATCGCGGTAGTTCAGGGCATTGAAGTCCCAGAACAGGGTCACTTGCACTTCGCCCTTTTCGATGTTGGCCAGCGAAGCTTCCGCACTGGACAAGCGGCCTTTTTTCGCCAAGTCTTCGAAGTAAGCAATCCCCGGCTCGATGTTTGTCTCGTCCCCGCCGTAGGCGATGGCGGCCGCCAGCACGGCCATTTGCGCTTGCGCAGCTTTGGTCACATCGCCAACAATGATTTTGTAGTCGTCGTTCTTCAGGTCTTCCCAGCTTTGCGGCGGATTTTTGACCAGGTCCGTGTTCGTGAAGAATGCGATGGAACCTTGGTAACCTACGACCCAGTGGCCGTCCTTGTCCTTGGCCCAATCCGGGATCTCGTCCCAGTACGAGGTTTTGTACGGTTGAGTTACGCCCTTATCCACCGCAACCGGACCAAATGCGATACCGACGTCACCGATGTCCGCGGTCGGCTTATCCTTCTCCGCTTCGAATTTGGCGATCTCTTCGGCGCTCGACATATCCGTATCCATGTGATCCAACGAATACTTCGTTTTCAGATCCGACCACGTATCTTTCCAGTTCGCCCATGTGTCCGGCATGCCAACGCTCACGACGGAACCTTCTTCTTTGGCCCTCGCTTCCAGATCGGCCAGCGAGAGCTCTTCCGCCTGCGCCGCCCCGCTTGTATCCGTTGCAGTTGCGTTACTCCCGTTGCCTCCGTTGCCCCCTGCACCACAAGCGGCCAGCATCAATACAAACAAGGATAAAACCAGACCCAGCGCTAACTGCCTCTTTAATCCGAATTTCATGGTTTCTATGCACTCCCTGTGGATTATTATGGGTTCGCTATGTATTTCTGTTGATTTCGACCCAAGAAGAGTATAGGTTTTGACTGTTTACGCTGGATTAATGGAGATGGCGAAGTTTATTAAAATCATCATAATCATGCACATTGTCACCCCAGGCGGAAATAAGGGACTTTTATGGCCTTATTTCACCTTTTGGTCCCTTTTTGCGTTGAATAAGGGAATTTTGTGGCCTTATTTTCCTGAACTCCCGTCAAACTCACCTCTTCACCGCCCATTTTTCAAAGATAAGGGTAAAAATGTCCGCTATTTCAAGCCAAACTCTATCTTTGGAGCGAATAAGGCCCTTTTTTACCTTTATTACTTACGGCACGCTCATGCAAAAAAAGCCCGGAAGGCCTCCGCCCCCGGGCTTGCAAATCGTAATCTCATGGCAACCCGCCGCTCACCCCTTGATCGAACCGATCATCACGCCTTTCTCGAAGTATTTTTGAATGAACGGTCGCGTGAACGTGTCCATCGACGTCATGAACTGCTCCGTGATATGAGCGTTCCAATCCATTTCCTTCGCTCTCACCGCCGTCGCCGACTGCGGATAATAATAAAACAAAATGATCAGCACCGGAAACAGCAGCACAAGCCAATAGGAAATCAACAGCTTGGTCAGCAGATTGATCTTGTTCTTCCCCAAGCAGATCACCTTCCTTTCCGTCCTTGTCCACACCAAAGTTACTTTAAGCATACGGGATCGGTGCCGAAATGAGAACGTCCTTTGTGCTCGATATGGACAGGAATGCAGGGTTGGCGCGAGAAATGGGAATAAAGAACAGAAAACAAAAATAAGACCAGCACGAGGCAGCTCCTAGACAGAACCACAGCACCGGTCTTAAGAAGAATACATTTACAGCTTTCACTTTAACGTCATATCGCTCATAAATGTCCAGCTTAATTCTGTACATCCGTTGCATGATATTGCGCACTTCATTTGGAATGCAAACGGCCGCCGATCTCCCCTCCTATGACCGCTTTTCGCCAATCATTGATCAAATTTACGATTATTTGCTCTTGAAATAGCTTACGACCTACATCGCGCATCGTGTTGCACAGCGAGTTATCCCAAATGGCCTGCATCTTAGCCAAACGAAGCCGCTCTTCTGTTGATAAGGTTACGCCATTGGGAAGCGCCAAGGCACACCCCTCCATGTAACTTTCCCGGTTAAAACGCCAGGCGGTAAATCGGTCCCCATAACGGGAAGCCAGAACATTTCCGATCGAAATCCCTTTAACATCAAAATCACCAGAGTAATATAGGTGGCCGGAAACCAGGTTTTCCTCCATATAACGATCGATCAGGCGCAATGCCGCTGCGCTTGCCGGTCCACTGGTGCAAACTAGCATCGGTCCCGCAGTATAGGCGGATTCATTGGCTTCATTCAAATCAACCAAAGTGGAAAATACCGCTGGATTCTCTACCACATAAAAATCGGTGATCGGAGAAAGCACGCTGGTTATCTCAACTTGCCTTAACGATAAAACATATGGCCCGTTACCGCCGTCCCAAGGGCAATAAATATGAACGAGAGAAGATATGTCGTCATCAAAAATTCCCGCGCTGCGGTAAATCTCCCGCGCCTCCAAGGTATCCACTCCGGATGACAAGCCGGGTATCGCCTCGGGATCTGATGGGTCAGTTTGATCCGTTTCGGCAAACTGCTTCCCAAGCTCCTTGGAGCGTAAGGCCTGGAACAGCAGCCGCCCTGCCGGGACGTTCCGGTCCAGCGCATGCGGATCGCCGGTAGTTTGCGCGGCCAGCACCGGTAGGCGGACAGCTGATGGTGGGCTACCGTTCTCGCCCAAACCTGCTGTTGCATCCCCCGCAAGCAGCAGGTTCCACGCGCATGTGGCACTCGCCAGCTCTCTTTGCGCCGTCTCGGGAGCAGCGCGCCACAGCTCACGCAAGGTGCGGTAACCGGCTGCACGGCCGTGGCGCAAACCACTTAACCATTCCGCCACAGCCGGCTGGAGTGGCGTTCCTTGCTCCGCAAACTGGGCTTCCAGGGTCTCAAACAACCTCCCCCACTCCTGCATCGCCAGCAATTCCCGATCCGATTTGGTTCGCAGCGGCTCGCCGGTCAGGACTTCATGAAGTTCGGTAATCGTGAAGGTAAATGCCGATTCCAGCAATTCCTGTTCAAAATCCGCAAGTGGTACTCGGATATCGTCCCCCGGTTTTTTGTACCAGCCAAAAAAAGTATTGATCGCCTCGCATTCCGCTGCAGTAGATCTACTGATGACGGCGTGCCCGCCCGCCTTCTCCAGACTGGCGTATCGCTTCCAGACGGCTTCGAGCATTCTCTTGAACCCGGGACGAGAAAAATAGTCCCGGGCTTTGGCCGCCTGATCTGAACGATCGTTCATCCGCCCGCCGCTCATTCTTCTGCACCGCTTTCTATATATTCCTTGATTTTGCCATTCCAACGGTAGCGGAACAAGGTAACGAAATCGACGTCCTTCGGCCGGTAAATCTCATAAATCGCCAGCTTTGGAACCGTATCGTAGCAACCCCACAGCACCTGGGAGGTCATCATATAGTCAAAGCCCATATCCGTCAGCAGCTTGAACATATCCCGCATGTTCTCCTCATCCACGCCCGCGAACGCTTCGTCAAGAGAAATAAGCCGCGGCGCGTCGGTTCTCGCGTCGGAATACCGCGACCATGTGGCGGCGAACAGCGGAATATACATGGCCATTGCCTTTTCGCCCCCGCTCAGCACGTTGAAGCGCGCATCGGTGAGCGGACGGTAACCAATCTGCTCACCTTTTTTGTATTTCAGTTCAAACTGGAACCAGTTGCGATAATCTAGCACTTGGTAGAGATGTTGACGCAGCGATTCCTGCTCCTCCTGGGCTGCCTGTTTTGCGCTGACGATTTGCCCACGAAAATGCTCGATCATCGCGTCGATTTCGTCCTCGCGCAGCCTATGAGAATCCCGCTTCAACAGTTCGACCAGGTCGGAGACATCGAGTTGCTGTTCCCCCGCCGCGACTTTAGGTTGCCACTCAAGCTTCAAGCGAAGACCGCTTGATGTGTCTCGCTCCTCCATTAGCTTGTTCATTTCCCGCACCCATTGCTCCGCACGGTGAATTCGCTGCCGGATCGCTTTGCCAACACTGCGGAGAATGATTTCCTCATACAGTTCGCGGTCTTTCTCACTTAACAAAGCGCTTTGCTCCGCTTCCTGCTGTTCGAGTTCTTCCAGCAACGCCTGCGGCGGCAGCGGCTGGCGGGGGTTACGCATGGAAAGCAGCAACAAACGTCCGGTTGTTTCATCCGCAACCGTCTCCAGCACATACTCCGTCAGCAGCATGCGCGCGGCATTAAACTGCTCCAACAAACGGTTAACGATGTTTTCGGCATTACGCCCGGTAAACAAGGGTTCGTATTGCCGCAGAATTTCTTTGGCAGAGGCCTGCAGGAAAACTGCCCGAGTTGTGGCTGCGCCCGAGTTCGCCGCGTTCGCTGTATCCGCCTCAGTCGCTACGCTCCGCCACTCGTCAACCAGACCTTGGCGCAGCTCTGCTAGCAGTTGCTCCAGCGTTCGTTCCAACTCGACGTGCAGCACTTCTGCCTGCTCCCGCAGCAGCACCAGCTGTGCTTCCGCCCGGGATGCCTTGTCTTTGGCCGCATCGAGCAGCCGCTCCTGTTCTTTGACGCGGACAAGTAACGCAGATTGCTCGCGCTTCAGTTCCTCCAGCCTCCGCGCAACATCGGCCAACCCTAACTCCTCGATCAGCCTCCGCAACGTATCCACCTGAGCGCGCTGATCCCGCTGCCGCTCGCCGAGCTCTTCCGCCAGTGCTTCTTCATCCTCCAGTTCCAGGATCAAAGCGTCCAACTCATCCTTGAACCGCTCCCAAGACGCGTGAGCGTCCCTGTACTGCCGCCAGGCGGAATGCAGGTCCGAAAGCGACGCTTCATAATCGCGCAAGGCGTTAACCGCCGCCGCAAGATCCGGCTCGCGTTTCAACCGGGTCCAGTTCGCGGTCAGCTCTACCAACTCTCGCTGCAGTTCGCGCCACTGCGCCGACTTCGCCTTGAACCGCTCATTGGCCTGCGCTTCCTGCCGGGCCGCAGCCTGCAGCCGATAATCCGCTGCCTGTAGTTCGCGCAGGGCTCCAGCCAGGTCCGCCCCGCCGGGAAAAAGCTCACGCTCTACCGCCAACTGCCTTTCCGCTGCCTCCTGACCGGCAAGCCGTTCGTCCAGCTCTCGCAGCACGGCGTCCAATCTGGCGATCGCCTCGCCCAGCCGGGCAATTTCCATCATGCGGGTACGGCGGCGCGTCTCCTTGCCGATATACTCCGCCCGCTCCTTCACCGCCGCCTTCCCGGCGAGCGGGCCAAGCCGGTAAGAGCCGTCGGCTGCGATCATGCCGCTCCAGTCGCCGTCATCCAGTAGGCCGCCTTCCTCGTCCCACAAAAAGCTGCGCAGTACCGCATCGATCGCCGCGGCCGTGAGCCCGCTTCCCTCTGGTGGATCGGCAACCAACATGTCCGCCAGCGTATAGCCAAATTCCTGCGGACGAGGTACGATCCAGGCTTCTTCATCGTCATTGCCACACTCCTGCACCCGGCCGTCCGGGGACAGCCAGGCATCAAGCAACCCCGAACGCTCCAGCGCTTCCTCGATCCGCGCCTTGGTGTCATCGCCTACGTGCGGCCGGAAATCGCACGCAGCGAAGAGCGGCGCCCCGCCTCGCTCTGCATTAGCTTCGCGGAATTTCGCACGTGCTGTGCTGCGCCCGGGTTCCGGCTCCCGACTTTGCTCCCAGCCGCGCTTCTCTTCCTGCAAGCTCGAGCGCTCCGCCAACAAATCCCTCCGCTGCTTCTCCATATCGAGCCGGCGGGCCACCAAACGATCCCGGGCCGCTTCGTACCGGTCCAGCAGCGGCCCCCGCACCGGCTCCAGCGAGGTCTGCTCCAGTCCGTACTCGCGTAGCGCCCCAAACGTCTCGCGCAGCGCCTCCTCATTAAAAGGCAGTTGCCGTAGCCCGCTTTGCCAGGCGACAATCTCGTCCTTAAACGCCTCCTTGCTGTCAGCAAACCGCTTATCCCGCTCGCCGCGCTCGCGCTCCGCCTCATCCCGCGCTCGGCTCGCTTCACCCAACTCGATTTCGCTTTCCTTGACCAGCGCAGCCGCCATTTTTTCCTCCGCCGCCTTGGCCAGGCCCCGTTCCACAGCATCGCGATGCGTGCGCAGATCTTTTCGCCACGCCTCTTTCCACAGATCATCCACCGGCACGTTCGCTGTCCAATACCGGTGATATACGACATGCCCGGCAAACTCCATGTCGCCCGCAATCGCCTCCAACTCGTTCAGGAGTTCCCGTTGCTCCCGTTCGGCGGTGTCCCGCTTGGCTTCGGCCTCCTGCAGCCCGCGCTCAAGTTGCTCTTGCTTTATGCGGGCCTTGCCCGCTTTTTCCTTTGCGCGTTCCAACTGCTTTTCCGTGTCCGCCAAAGCCGCCGCGGCCGCCTCATACTCCCGTTGCTTGCCGATAGCTTCATGCTTCTCCAACAATTCGCGCTCGACGGCAATCTCCTGCAACCGGTTCTGGATGCCGCTGCGCTCTGTCACAGCCCCCGCCTTTTCCGCCTCCGCTTGCGCCAGCGTCTCTTCGGACCTTCTTACTCTGGCAGCGACTTCATCATAAGCAGCTTTGGCCTCCAACATGTCCTCAGATTTCGTATACAACACATGCTTGTTGTAAAAATCGTACCGCTCCTGCAGCTTCACCATCTCGGCGCGATGCCGCTTCAGTTCGTCCAGCCGGTCGGTCATTTGGTCCATGTCCTCCAGCACCTCTGACAACGGCCGCAGCTCCTCCTCCATCAACGGCGGCAGCGCCTGATGGAGAATCTCATAGATCGCCGACGGCTTGAAGTCCTTGGACAGCTTTGGACTCCGCAACTGAATCATGAGTTGGAGCAAGTCCTGATAAGCATCCGTATCCGCGAACCCGAAAATATGCTTGTTCACCATATCCTGATACGATTTCTGATCCAAAACGACCTGGCCGCCCGTTCCCACCTTCGCTTCCAGTTCCTTGCGGTCGAGAGGAATGCGTACGCCGTCCTCCAGCCATCCATTACGGTCGTAAAGCCAGAAGTCACGCCCGATGCGCCGCCCATCCTCCAGCAAAAACCCCCAGAACTGCACCTGGGCCGCGTTTCTTCTCGCCCGCAGCCCGATGCCTACCGTTCTGTACGCTCCGGTCGCACCATGCTTGAATTCCATCCATAAGTAGCCCGTCGTATCCGTCTTACCGCCGTCCTCCTCGCCAAGCAAATAATACTCGATGCGGCGGTCCCGCGAACCGAACGGGTCAAGCCGGTGCGCCCGCTTGTCGCCATCCAGCACGAGCGGCAGGAAGCTTTGCATTGTAACCGACTTGCCCGACCCGTTGGCGCCGCGCAAGATCAGCCGGCCTTCCTCGAGTTGAAATTCCTCTTCATCGTAATACCAGAAATTCAAAATCCCGACGCGATGCATCTGCCACCTTGCGGCCGCTCGGCCGCCTTGACCGGAAGCCCCGTCCGCTCTCAGACCGCTTTCCTGCTCCACCATTTGCTGTTCCATCAGTTAAATCCTCCCGTTTGGATGTTGATCCACCACACCTAAGTATCAAAATCGTTATTTGCATATTCCGAACTCCATCTAGCCAGTACGGGCGAGATCAGGAACGAAGTCTCGCCCTCCCACTCTCCCAGCCCCCATTCGGCTAAATGGTTCATACACAGTTCCGCCAGTTCCTGGGAGGCAGCTTCCCGAAGATCCTTGCTCCAAAACTCTTTATGTTTAAGCTGTAGCCTGTACAGAAGCGTCTCGATATCCGCCTTGGTCAACCGGACCGTGCCGTTGTCCTCCACGTACAATACGCCTCCCTCCGCCAGTTCCTTGCGGATTTCGCTCGCAAGCAGCAGCGCCAAATCCGAAGCGGCCGACATCGTCGGAAACAGCTCGCTCTCGCCGGTCAGCTCGGGATGGAAAAACCACAGCCCTTCCCGGTAACGCCGCCCGGTCCAGCCGAGCATATTTTCCAGTTGATCGATGATCGCCCGCCGCTGCCACAGCACATAATTCAAATCTTCCTCATCCCAATGCCTGTCCACCACCGCCGGCTCCAATAGCAGCCGGCGGTATATCCGGTGCCGCCGCCGCATCGACTGCCCGTCCTGTGTGTCGGCGTACGGAATGGGGTCTTCCAACTCCTCCAGCCGCGAGCAGCCCGTCAAATCGCGCGGAAAGCGCCGAAGCACATATCGGGCCAAAGGCGAACACTCGTACAATGCATTGCGCTCCGCGTCCTGCGCCCACTGGCCCTCATCGCCGTCGACGCTGTGCAGCACGCCAAGCGCCCGCAGCTTCTTCAGCGCTCTGGCCATCGACAAGCGGTCATAGTAATTCCGCCAGTCGGCCTCCAGCCCCGCGCTCAGCATCTGCTCGCGGATTTCCTCCACGATGTCGGTGAGCAGGAACTGGTCCAACTCCGTTTTTCCTTCCAAATACCACAGTCCATAGGTAAAAAAAACGTAGTCCCGCTTTTCGCGAAACTCAGGAAAACCCATCCACGGGTGCGCCTTCACAGGCGTCTTGTCCAGCTTGGCGATTGTCCGGGTCATAATCAGCGGAAAACCTGCCTTATCCATAAACCAGTCGCGCAGCTCCTCGTAATGGTCCCGGATGGCAAAATACAAGTCCGGGTCTTCCTCCTTTGCAACCCACGGACGGTTCAAGAGCGCGTGCATGCACGCGCGCTTTCGTTCGGCCGCCTGCTCGGCGTTTATTCCCCGTTTGCTTAGTCTTTTGAGCGCACCTCCAGCCATCTACCGCCCCTGCCTTTCCGCCTCGTTTTCGGATCGGACCTCCGATTCAAATCTTGATCCGGCTTCTCCCTCGACTTCTGCCGTATCGGCCGCCGCAGCCGCTTCCGCAGCGGCAATATCGGCCCCGTTTGCCCCCTGCTTTGCGGCTGTTCCCACGGCCAAGCCATTCGCCGCTTCCGTCAGCCTAAAATGCAGCTCGTAGTTTGCCATTTCCAACTCGCCGTCTTCCGCGTGCAAGATTGTCCGCTCCGCCGTACGCGGATTGCTCATCCGAATCAACACGCCTTCCGGCGTAACAAACGAGTGGCCATTTCCTGTCGTCATGCACCGGCCGATCCACTGCAGCAACCGTAGCCGCTCCCTGGCCGTCACCGGCCCGAGCTCCGACACTTTGACGGAGCTCCGCTCTAGTAACGCCGCGATCATCCGCCATTCCTCTGCCTGCCGCAGTTTGAACGCTTCCCGCTCCCGCTGCTTCCGCCGCTCGTTGTCACGCACCGCGTCCGCCGGCTGACGCTCTCCGCGCTTGCGGCTGCGCGAACGCAGCATGCGCACCATCGGCCGCTCCTCCCAGGACGACATGTCCGCCCGGTCCGAGTCGCGCAGATCCTCGCCCTGCAAGTGCCTCGTCGGGAACAATCCGAAAGCGTATGCGGACAACCTGTGCGCCTCCTCGACCGTTTCGATCGAAGCAAACCAGCGGGCCAAGTGCTCTAGCTCCTTTTTGCGGCTTAGTCCCGAACGCTTCCGTTCCTGAATACGAATCGCGCTGCGTACAATACGGGCAATCGCATCCTTCGTCGCCCGCTCCAGCAAGGTGAGCTCGCTGGGCGCAGCCCCCTCGCCCACAAACCAGCGCCGGATATTCGTCCAGCCTTGACGAAGTTCTTCCAGCAGTTCCTCCCGATCCGGTTCGTCCTCCAGCCGCGGCTTTCGGAGCTCACCTTCCACGACCTGCTCTAAAAACAGATCCCGTACCGAATCGTTAATTCGCTGCAAATTACCTTCGATTTTATAAGCGCTCCGCTGTAGCGCCTGTACGAAATTTTGCAGGTAATCGGTCAACTTTTCCTTAAAGATCAAGAAAGCTTCCGTCACCATCATCTCTTCCGCCCGAGCCGTATGCAGGCTAGCGATATAGTCCGCCGCATTTTCATGGAGGTTAACAAACGAACGGTACAAGACGTTCCACAGCTCCAGCGCCGCGTCCGGCTCCAGTTCTCCGACCTGGCTACGAATGTCAAACAGTTTATCCGCAATCGTGTCGAATAAGGAAGCTTCCAGCGAACCGCCATACCCCGTTACCTTCTCCAGCGTCTCCAGCAGCCGTTCGATTTCGATGGAATACGGGCGGAGCAAATACTGCATCTTCTTTTTGAGATACTCTTCCAGCGTGGAGGAGCGTCCACCGTCGTGACGGGCAGTCAGGTTTTGCCACTCCACCAATTGATCCAGGTCGCCTTGGCACAGTTCAAGTGTATAATCCGGCCACACGTTCCAAGCCTTGACCGCTTCAAAGACGTCTTCCGGCTTCAGCCAATACCGCAGTCTTTTATACTCCTGATAGAAAAAACGCATGATCGCCCGGTAGCGAACCACGTTGTCAGCATTGACATACTTCAACTCGGGTATCCCGCGCAACGATTGCACCGGCAACCCCGGCAAATGAGACTCCATTCTCGCCCCCCCGTTCCTTTCAGAAAACTACTTTCATCTTAAAATACCCGCCACCTTGTGACAAGCCGAGAGGGGGGAAGTCATACGATGTTATTACTTGTCGTTGATGGATCGGGGACAAACTGAAACCACAAAAAAACGGTACCTTGGAAATGCGATGTATAACAAGTAAAACAGAGCCAGCAACCATCGGCTAGTCCTGGCTTGGCTGGGAATGATGCTCCGTCTTCGATCGAATGGAGCTTCTATAGCAAAAGAAAACAGCCGCCGGCTCTTCAAGCCGATCCCAAATTTCATTTGATTCGACATCAGAAATCCTCCGAATTGGGACGCTAGTCCCCTCCACCCTATGTACAAAAAAGGAAAGCAGTGAGACAATGATAAACGGCTTGTTTACAGAGAGAGATTTTTGGGGGAAGAAGAGAAACCGATGGGATTTGACATCATTGCAGCCGTACTGATTTTTGCGATAACTTTAACCTTTGTCATTTGGCAGCCGAAGGGGCTGAATATCGGGTGGTCTGCGTGCGGCGGAGCGGTACTGGCCCTGGCGGCCGGAGTCGTCGGATTTGACGATGTCGGGGAAGTCGTACAGATTACGTGGAACGCCACTTTGACGTTTATTGCGATTATCATCATTTCGCTGATCTTGGACGAGATCGGCTTATTCGAGTGGGCGGCGCTGCACATGGCCCGGGCCGCCAAAAACAGCGGCATCCGCATGTTCATTTACGTCAGCTTGCTGGGGGCGGTCGTTTCGGCGTTTTTTGCCAATGATGGGGCTGCCTTAATCCTCACGCCAATTGTGTTGGCGATGGTCCGACATTTGAATTTTGAGGAAAAGATGATCTTTCCGTTCATCATGGCGAGCGGGTTTATCGCAGACACCACTTCTTTGCCGCTGGTGGTCAGCAATCTGGTGAACCTCGTGTCAGCGGATTATTTCGGGATTGGGTTCGCGCAGTATGCCGCTCGAATGTTTGTTCCAAACCTGTTCTCGCTTGGGGCGACGGTGGCGGTGTTGTTACTTTATTTTCGCAAAAGCATTCCTCGCGACTATGACCCCTCCAAGCTGAAAGCACCGGCTGAAGCGATCAAGGACCAGCGCTTGTTCCGCATCTCCTGGGTCGTGATGGGTGTTCTGTTGATCGGCTACCTTGTGAGTGAGCTTCTGCATCTTCCGGTATCCTTGCTCGCCGACACCGTGGCTTTGATCTTCTGGGCTATCGCCCACCGCAGCCAAGCGGTTGACACGAAGGCTGTCATGAAGGGGGCGCCGTGGAATATCGTCGTCTTCTCGATCGGGATGTACCTTGTCGTGTACGGCCTCGGCAATGCCGGGCTGACCGAGATCTTGGCCAAGCTGCTCCAAGCAGCGGCAGATGAAGGTCTGTTCATATCCACGATCGCCATGGGCTATATCTCGGCATTCATGTCGTCGATCATGAACAACCTGCCGGCCGTCATGACCGGCGTACTCGGCATCGCCGAAACCGCTACCTCCGGCCCGATCCGCGAATCGCTGATCTACGCTAACGTCATCGGCGCCGACCTCGGCCCGAAGATCACGCCGATCGGCTCCCTTGCGACCCTTGTGTGGCTCCACGTCCTCGCCAAGAAGGGCGTCCGCATCTCCTGGGGCACGTATTTCAAAGTCGGCATCGTGCTAACGATCCCGATTTTGTTTGCGACATTGGTAGGGTTGTGGGTGGTTTTGGTGGTGTTTTAGGAGGGGGCAGATGCTCCCTTTTTTTCATTCTTATAGAAGATAAATCCTGTAAAGTTGCTGAGCCAACGGTTGCCTGGACTTTATGAAGGCTACGCCCTGTCCCTTGAAAACACCTCAATCATCAATCCCGCACCCAATCTGAACCCCCGCGCAAACGCCGCCGCCATCTCCATCCCTTGAATCTGCTGCTGCAAGTCGATTAGCGCCTCCAATTCGCCAAATTCCTCACTCGATAGTTTCTCTTTCCAAGCCATCGTCGCTTCGGATAATTCTCTGCTGAGTTGACGGTATTGCGGGTCTTTGGGGATGAGCTGCTGCTCGGGGATGATGTAGTCGTAGTATAAGGATTCTAGAAAGGAGCGCATCAAAAAACCTCCTTTTGGGGATAAGAATAGCAAAATTGGAGGCTGCATGTGGTACGTATATGCGTAACATATCTTTTCTATTTCTGGATTTATATTTAGAATAGATAGAAAGAATCTTGTGACTGAGGTGGGAAATGAAATGGAGCACAAAGTGCTGATGAGGGATACATATGATCAATAAGAGGTGGCTTATCCGCGGACTTACCCTAGTCTGTCTTATATTGCTTACTCTCCTAACTCAACGCGAATCCTACAGCCCTATTACCGACTCCCATATTCAGCAACTGCAAGAAAAGGAGCACTTCGAAGTACTGGACGTGAAGATAAATAACGAAGTGGACAAGCCGTTTGCTTATGTTTTTTATCAAAGGGGTGCTAAAATCGGAGCTTGTGTCGTTAACGTAATTAATCAAAAACTGGATTATCATATGGATCTCATGCTAAACGAAGACGATCGCAACCCTGTTCAGGTGTTTGGCGTTCAGACTGGTTATCCCTATCTCATGATTCGTATTCATGATGATCAACTTCTTCGGGAGGGCAGCATCATTCAGGCCACATTCAACCAAAATGACTGGCATCAGCTAGGTTTGGATCCTTCAAGAAGAGATTATATTGTTTTAGGAGACTACGACGAAGCAGCCCAAGGAACAACGTCGGTACAAATCTATAACAGAAATCAGGAACTGGTGTATGAGTAATTAGCGGATGGATGGTCTTATGCCTAATAATCCAAGACTTGAAACACATCAAAAATCCGCCATAATCCAATTTTTAAACGAGCATTTTAATGCGCATACCATGATTTTATTCGGGTCGGCTGCAAGGGGGGAGCTGCGCCCAGATGGTGATGTAGATATTGCCTATCTATCCGACGAGCCAACCCCTTCCGCTTATGAACTATTTATAGCCGCTTTAGGCAGGACCCGCATTTTTGCGAGCCCTCAAGGAATATGCCTGCTTAACGAACGCAAGGAAATCATGGAAAATTACCGGTGAGGGTGAGCGAATTGAGTCGTGATATATCTAGCCCAATTTCAATCCACGCACCTATGTAAGTGGATTGTCAACAGTAAATCAGACAACTTTATTAAGGGCTTCTTGACGATACTGAACAGGTGTCAGGTATCCCAGTGTTCCGTGAATCCGATGCTTGTTGAACCAGATGATGTAATCGTACAGTTCCACCTCTAGATGAAGAAGGCTGTGGAAGCTCATCTGGTTAATGAACTCCGTTTTCATAATTTTATAGGTAGCTTCAGCCACGGCATTGTCATAGGGACAGCCTTTCATGCTGAGAGATCGACCGATTTTAAAGGTCTCCAATAGCTCGTCCATCTTTTCGTTTTTAAACTCACTACCGCGGTCCGTATGAAACCACTGGATTTGACGCAGATCACCTTGTACGGTAGAGAAGGCACGGGAAATCAGAGCCGCATCCTTGTTTGGGCCCGCACTATGCCCGATGATTTCTCGATTGAACAAGTCGATCAGCACACAAATGTAATGCCACTTGTTTTGAACCTTTACATACGTTAGATCGCTAACGACGAAGCGCTTTGCTTCTGTCTGCTCAAACTCACGAGCCAGCACATTTGCCGTCTTTGCTTCATTGGAGGCCGCTTTGTGGGGCTTATACTGAGCGATCGTGTAGGTGGAGACCAGCCCCTGCTCCTTCATAATGCGGCCAATGCGACGTCTAGATACAACTATTCCTTGTTCCTTTAGCTTGGCTTTAATCTTGCGCGTGCCGTAAGCTTTGCGGTTCTTGTGGAAGATCTCCACAATCGTTTCTGTTAGTTCATCTTCCTTCGCTCGTTCCTTTGCTTCATAGTAGAACGTACTCTTTGCAATTTGTAGGACGTCGCACATTGCTGATACCGAGTATTTATCACGGTTGTTCTGGATGATAGCTACTTTCGTCCCATGATCAGCGCGGCTTGCTTTAAAATATCGTTCTCCATCTTAAGTCGTTGAATCTCTTTACGTAAAGTGATGAGTTCATTTTCTTCGAAAGAGCGATTGTCCTTCTCCTTGAAGGAGCCTGTGGTCTGGGCTTGCTTGATCCAGCGGTCTAAAGCAGACGCAGTGAGGTCATATTCCTCCACAATCGCTGCGCGGGATTTCCCGTTTTCATAGAGCTGCACCATTTGCTTTTTGAACTCGGTTGTAAACGTGCGTCGTGGTTGTTTAGGCATTGTTGAGATCCGCTCCTTAACATGATAGGTCTATTCTACAAGCCCTTATTTTTATTGTCCAACTAAGTGTAGCCGATCCATAAGGTGCGACAATGGAGTAAAGATCACGGCCTGTTACTACAGGCTGATTTCAATCCACGCACCTATGTAAGGTGCGACGCAGATAGCGCGGAAAAGGCGGCACCGGCCGCAAATATTTCAATCCACGCACCTATGTAAGGTGCGACGCAGCGCCCGAAATGAGCCCAGGCCCAGCAAGGGCTCAGAGGCTCAAAAGTGCGAACCTTGTAAAATGGCTGTTTTAAGCATAGCAAAAAGAGGTCAAAATGCTATCAGCCCGCGCACGGCACGTGGTGCGAACCCCCCAGAAAAATCATGTGCGCTTGGGGTTCGCACCAAACTCCCGCAGTCACTGTGACTTTACTCGAGAATAATTCTAACCAACACATGTGACAAATAAGATCCTTCAACATGGTCCACATTGATTGTACTTTTTACTCCATCTATGATCAGAAGCTGCCTGGGCAAGGTTAATCCCTTATAGCCACCCATTAGCCAAATAATAAAATCGTTGTTTTCTTCCATCTCCTGCAAGATTGATTTTCCTTTACACCATTCTGCATATTTGGGAACTTGTCATGCGAGCTTTCTTTTACTTTTCGCCGTCCATTCAATATTATCCAACAGATCTATAAACTTCGCTAACTTCTCGCCGAGAGGACACCATTTCAATTCACACACTCATATAGGGTGCGACTATCAAGACATAGATTTCTTTATAGGATTAGACTTTTCATTCCACGCACCTGCGTAAGGTGCGACAAGTCTTGGAGGAAGGTGTCGCTCCCCTCCTCAATCGTATTTCAATCCTCGCACCTACATGGGTGCGACTTTTAAGCGGGCGATGGGCTATGCCATCCTCGGCGCAAAGCGGATTAGGTGCAATGAAGGCGCTTGTCCAAGCGATCTACAGCGAATTTGATTCCAAAACGATTCACGAAGCCCGGACCACTTAAGAGCAGTCGCCATATGACAGCGATCAGCTTTTGATCGAAACGCACGGTTTATCTGCTCCGAATTACCTCACAACTCAAATACAGCGATTAACGACCGAAGCCACCCCATAAGGAGTGGCTTCTCTTTAAATTTGCATCAATTGAATTCTTTAAATGCCGCAAAGGGCGCTGTTTATGATTTAATGTTGCATCCTAGTGAACCAACGATAATTAAATTATAAGGAGTGTAGTTTAAAAAGTCAACTTATGTTATTTCGGAAGTTGAAGCTGCTTCTGAAATATGCGAATAAATTGCTTTTGATTTTTTGAAAAACAAGTCAAAAATTTTACGATCTATAGCATCTAATTGCTCATTCGTTAGAAAATAGGAGGTATCTTTCGTCTTCTTCGGTTTAGTTATTCTCAATTTGCTTATTGCTCTAATCTGAGTGGGTATAGCAAATACTTTATTGTCATTGACGGCCGGAATTACGCCTAAATATACATCATCAGTATGTACATCACTGCATGACTGATCCTCACTAAGAGAACCAAGGGGCAACACTACTGCAGTAGGACTGGATCTTTTGTTATCATCTAGTACCACAGCCCAATGCGGCCCCCCATGTTCGGATCCCGCATTAAAGCCAAAGTGTATATGAACAACTTCTCCTCTTTTGTATCTTTTCAACCTTTTTGGATCAAAATCAAACTCCCACTCCAGGTATTTGTTCTGCTGATCTAACCAACGAATAAAAATGCTTCCCCTTTTTTCTTCCATTTCTTCAATGGTATTCTGCAATCGCTTTAAATTCATCTCCATTATTTTCATTAGATTTTCATTATCTTTTACCTTTCTCACCAAGTTAGCCCCTCCATCCTTTTATTGACTCCCGATTTTTTGTATTAACAGATCTATAAACTCCCCCCAACTTCTCGCCGAGAAGGCACCATTTCAATCCACGCACCTATGTAAGGTGCGACGAAGCGTGGCTGGAATTACACCCATAAGGCGCTATTTCAATCCACGCACCTATGTAAGGTGCGACCGCTATGCGTGCTCTTGGCAACAAGATAAAGCAGTATATTTCAATCCACGCACTCACAAGGAGTGCGACACTTGGTTCCCCATTCCACCGCCACCTCCTTCCCAATTTCAATCCACGCACTCACAAGGAGTGCGACTATATACGAACTAGAAGAGGACATTGAATTCATCATTTCAATCCACGCACTCACAAGGAGTGCGACCATCCTAACGTCCGGGGCGTTTAATTGAGCGTCATATATTTCAATCCACGCACTCACAAGGAGTGCGACCATCCTAACGTCCGGGGCGTTTAATTGAGCGTCATATATTTCAATCCACGCACTCACAAGGAGTGCGACCATCCGCGCAATTAAAAGCGCAAGCGAACGCTAAGTATTTCAATCCACGCACTCACAAGGAGTGCGACGTCGAGCAACGCGGACAAATTTACGTAATTGAGATTTCAATCCACGCACTCACAAGGAGTGCGACCCGCGAAGTCGAACGGTTTCTCGCCAGCCTTAGCATTTCAATCCACGCACTCACAAGGAGTGCGACTAAGGACGGTGTTTGATGCTGTTGGCTTTGATGTATTTCAATCCACGCACTCACAAGGAGTGCGACTTTAGTTTTTCAATGCGAAAACTTGGTCTAAACTTCATTTCAATCCACGCACTCACAAGGAGTGCGACCCGTTGCGGATAACCTATCGCCGCAGACCGTAAAATTTCAATCCACGCACTCACAAGGAGTGCGACGGCTGAATGGACGTCTATTAATCTACCAGAGGAGGATTTCAATCCACGCACTCACAAGGAGTGCGACCGTTATCGCGCAGGAATTGCGCTAGGAGATCCGGATTTCAATCCACGCACTCACAAGGAGTGCGACAGCGGCACTTGGGAAGCCTTGAGCCACAAGGCCTCACATGGCCGGAAGTGCGAACCTGTTTTGTGAGTGCGAAATGTTACGGTTATTTTCAACTAGAAACTCGAACGAACCCTTTAATGACGCGGAGTGCGAACGTCCCGGGGATTTTATGTGCGCTTGGGGTTCGCACCGCTAACCTCTAGAAGATGAGCGGGTCCTCTAAATCAATCGACGGCTTTGCGCCAATATGCTCGACTTTAGTTTTGTAGTTATTGCCTAACCGATAAAATCGAAGGCTGTCTTTTTCATGATCAATGAGTTCGGATAACTCCAGTTTCAGAGCGGTGAACTGGGATGCATCGACATTACATTCAAACACGGAATTCTGCACCCGTTGTCCGTAGTTCTGACATGCCTTAGCCACTCTACGAAGCCTAGCAGATCCACCTACGCCTGAGGTTTGAACATCGTATGTGATGAGTACAAGCATCCCAATTCACCTACTTCCATAAAAATGGGGGATATTCATCTAAATCACCACGCAAGAAACGTGCCAATAATAAAGCTTGAGCGTAAGGAACCAGCCCCCAGGCGATTTTTTCATCCAGGAAAGGATGGGTAATCTTCTCTTGCTTCTTAGTTTGCCATGCTTGCAAAAACTTTTTGCGAGCCTCGTCCGTCATCAGCACAGCCCCGTTTTCCTTTGTCACAAAATCAGTCGCTGTCACTTCTTTCCGATTAATCAGCGAAAGCACAAAGCGATCAGCATAAATTCCTCGCAGCTCTTCCATCAGATCCAAGGCTAGGGAAGCTCGACCAGGACGGTCCTGGTGCAAAAAGCCGACATAAGCGTCGAGCCCCACGGTCTCCAAAGCCGCAGCCGTATCTCTAGCCAAGAGAGTGTAAGCGAACGACAGCATGGCATTTACGTTGTCCTTTGGGGGCCTTCTGGATCTCCCGTGAAAAAAGAAGCTCTCCTTCTGCTGCAAAATCATCTGATCAAACACCTGGTTATAGAGAACCGCGGCGTGGCCTTCCCACCCCCGCAAACTTTCCAGGCTATTACTGTTGCGGACTTCCAGCAAAATACCCGAAAGCTGGCCTGAAATCGACTTGAATTGTTCAACATCAATGCGCAGCGGATAATCTCGTGTCATCCGTTCTAAGATCCACTTGTGGTTATAGATCTTCCCTGTAATGAAGTTTCGTGCTATTTTCGCTGCATCCTCTTCATGATCCGAAATCCGGTACTGTGTTTTTCTTAAAATGACATTTCCTCGGCTTTCTCCAATGACTCTTGCCAGGAATCTTCCCCTTTGGGTCAAGAAGGTGATGGAAATATTCCGATCCGCACAATACCCCATTAATGCAGGACTCGCCCCCGTGTATCCAAAGCTCACGATCGCTTCCAGATTGTGGAGCGGTAAGCGACCGATCTTTTCATCGCCTTTAAGTAACAACACATTATCACCATCAAGCGCTAAGTACGTATCCGGCTGAGTAACGTATAACGTATTTAACAGCTTCTTCAATCACTCAGCCTCCCTTCGATGTAGCTTTGGACCGAGCGTTTGTGCATCAAATGGGGCACACAGATATGCTGCAAAGAGCAATTTTTGCAAAAGGGTCCCGTCTTTACCTTCGGCGTATGGCGTTTATCGTAATAATGATGCATTTCCGCGGCCATTTGTCTTACTTGTTCTCGCAGCATGTCATGAATCGGCACTTCAACACGATGCTTGATTTCGTTATAAAATATATCCCCTTTGTCCACACTGCATAGCATCATCTCTTCCAGACACATCGCTTGGGCTGCAAGCTGGATGATGTCTTCATCACCTTTCTTCGGCTTCCCCCGCTTGTACTCAACCGGATAGACCTTATAGGTGCCTTCCGCTCCCGACACTTCAACCCCCTCAGGATCCTGGACAAATTCGACAACATCACAGATTCCGCTTAACTGCAGTTCCTTGGACTGAATCGGCATCGCGCGAACGATTAACTTATCTCCTCGCTTTTCCCGGATAAACGGCTGATCCGCCTTGTGATGTAAATGCTGACCTTCGATAGTTCTGGCATTTTCATCCCATTGCTGTTCAATATGAATCAGGGCCCACTGACGTTTACAAAATTGGAAATGCTGGAGCCCTGACAACATCAAATAGCGATCCTCATCATTAACGACCATTCAAAACCTCGACATTCAAGCCATCGAGTTCCTCAAGTTCAATTGTGTAATCCTCAAAACGTTTAGGTTCGGGCGTTGTAGAATAGACTTTCAAAGACCGGTGTACTTTGGCCGAAGAATATTGCCCCAGCTTGGAGGAATGATTCCACCAATATACCTTATGGACTTCCATACTGCCGTCCGGACGAGCAGAAGAGCTGTCATTTTCAAACAGTGTAATCAGCGCCTGTTTAATCTTCTCTGCATCTTCTTCGGTAAAACCTGTCTTCTCCGCAAGTTGCGTATTAATGCTTCCCTTGAACAGGTATAGGCCAAAATCCACGCGATGCTTCATCCCCATCGTATCGGAGCTGCGTTTGTCCCCTGTTACGGAGTTCACGCTTTTGGTAATCTGGGTACTGACAATGTCGATCGGATCAATACTTGTGGCCGTATGAACGGAGACAGGACCACGGACGCCTACTGACAGCTCGGAACCTTTAAAGGCGAAAACTTGTCCAAAACTACGTACATCGATCCACTCCTGGCAAGCCAGCTTAGCAAATTCATCCGCAGATGCATTTTTGCTTTTCAGCATCTTTGCCAGCTCCGGATGGGCATCCGCACGTTCACGCAAACTTTTGAAATCATCCACTTTTCTGTCATCCGACTGAACAAAAATCTTTTCTCCCATATCCAACAAGCGATTGCGAATTTTACGTTTAATAGCCACATCCGAGATTTCCCCATGGCCGTCGTAATTTTGACGTGGGCGGTTACCGTTCAGCGGGTCCCCGTTGGGATTGGCTTTCGTCACGGACAAAATAACAGCAAAATCGATTTTATGACCAAGCGTGCTCATTCGTTTGTATCCTCCTCTTTTTTCTTATAAAGTTCACGGCGTTGACTATAGAACCCAAGTAAATATTGCTCGGTTAAAGGAGTATTATTGAAATCCCCATCCTCAAATTGATCGGCGATTTCATCAATCAACTTAGATAAATAGGTCGCTTTCGTTCCCAGCTTGGCTTGATAAGGCTGAAGGCTGGCCTGTATTGTCTTCCAGGTTCGTCCCGGATTCTGGGCGTACGAGTTCATATAACGAATCGCATTAGTAGACCTTGTCTCATCTTTGCCTAGTGCTCCCCGTTCAAGCACATCCGCCACAGCCAACAAGCGGCCAAACAGATAACTCCGATCCCTGGATTCGGTGTTAAGCGGCACGTTCCATTCCTCCCCTTTTTCCAACAGCATTTTTCGAATCAATGCGCATGAAATGCTTAACGTCTTCTCCCATTCCCACCGTTCCATTGATACAGGGTTGGAAGCCCGGTGGAAGGCGCTTCTGACTATATCACGAGGGACTGCACGTCGGTCGACAATGCAAGGAATTATCCGTTCCATTGTCCCTTTGATGATCTTCTCACTTGCTCTGGGGCCGTAAGCAGCAAAAGCAATATCCTTCGTTGCCGGTGCTCCATAAAAAGTGATAAACTGTTCGTCTTCCTTGCGGTACCGATGCTCCCAGGCGCAAGAGTTATGCCACTCTTCCAGACGATTCAAATACAATTCCTTATTCAGATGACGATAGTAAAGTACCGCCATCCGACCGGTCGTTGCGGAGTCCAGAATGAGAATGTTCACCTCTGATTGATACGTCAGATCATTCCGAAATCCGTCTATCGCCCGTTTTACTTGTTCAGCATAAGGCTTGTCCGTATCCGGTTCTCTTTCGATTTCGCGGCCAGAATGACGCATCATATCTACAATATCCTCATCGGTATTCGGTACGGGGGCATTATCGTTACCCCACACTAGAAAAACACGTTCATCAACCGTTTTCCCTTGACGGTGAATCAACCACTTCAGGGCATTGTGCGCTTTCTGTGACACCTCATAACTGATGGATACGGCTTCCTTGCTTGTTTTGAAGCGCCCTCTAAAAGTGAAACCCGAATTGTCATTCGCAGATATTAACTTAGCTTTATCCGCTGCATGACGAATTTTGTTCGCATGCCGTTCCGTACTCGGACGCATTTCGCCTGTAACGAAACAAACATCCGTTTCTCCCAGCTTCTGATTATAAAAAGCAATAAATGAATCAAACATCGCCTGGTCTTTCCATACTTCCTCAGGGGAATCAGGAGTGAGGACATTAAATCTGATAAAAGCACTGGAGGTCTCCGCCGCCCCGCTTGAGAAAATGGGCGGCTTGTCCCCGAACTTTGCCGTATATTTCTCATCCCATTTCTCGATCAGATGCTGGTTCTCATCAAGCTTGATGATTTTAGCGGCGACCAAGTCCTCAATTAACCGTCCCTTACGCAAATACGTGTAAATATATTTCAATTTCTCTGTAGCGTAGGGCGAATTAGCCCATTCCTCTAGATTGCGGATGTATTTATCAAAAGGAACTTCATCTGGATTTTTGATTTGTCCGCCATACTTCACGAAGTCGCCAGCGACATAACTAAGCTTGTCGTGTAACGGGTAGGGAGCGACCTTGGAGCCTGATCGACTGGCGGATTCCTCTGTACAGGGAATTAAGGTACTCTCCTTATCCAATACTCTGGCCTCGAGAAAGTCCCCGTCTTCATCGATCGTAACTTCAATATGTGCATTCTGGGTTGTATGTGACACCGGCAGCAGCGTGTATTCTCGGTCGCGTTTCTTCACCGTTTTCCCGACCTGATCCAGATTTGCCTCATACGTTTCATACAGGTGAAGCAACCAACTCATCTCATTCACCTCCTAAAGTACGGAGCAGTTGTTCCGCAGGCTCAATAGTATCCGAATGGAACGATTTGGGCTCCATTTCTCTGACTGTACGGACAATGGAGCATTCCTCTGGCTTTGGAAACCGGATGTACCCTTGATTCATCTCAACATTCCAAAGCCTAACCGAAAGCTCATTCTTCCCTGTCTCATCGGGATAATTGAACCCGTGAACCATCGTTCCTAAATAATGCGTTCTTCCATCCGTATCGTAGTAACCTGTTCCACTGCCAAATTCGCAAGGCTGCACATACCCCTGACACTCTCGAGTACCCAGGAAAATATCTCTCCGCCCCCCCGCTTTCAACGATCGTTGAAGGATGCTGTAATGCTTTCCTTCATTACGGTCGAAGGCGAGATCCGGCCGGTGTTCGTTAAAGACAAAGTGGGCCTTTACTTGGTAATGTACATCCTTCAGATACGTATAATTTGCCAGCGTGTTCCCGCCCCCATAGTCAATCGGGCGCACTCCCTTGGATTCCATTTGGATCGGCTTCATGACACGCAGTTCGTCGATGATATACATGATTGTCGGCTTCCAGTAGACAGACTCGAGAATTCCCTTAATCGCTTGATAGGTAGGAACACTATAGGACAGCTTCTCACCGCCTATTTTGGTTAGAGGGTCGGTAAATAAAGCGTAGTCGCCGAAAACTTCAAACTGGACTTCGTTCCTCATGGTTTGAATCACCTCCTTTACAGGAGCAGCCTGATAAGATTTTTATTTCTCTCAGGCTGCAGATTTTATCATCTTGTATTTCAGCAGAGGAATGATCTCACCAAGCCACAAAGTCCATTCCTCCCTCCCCCTTCAAGTCCACACCGTACTCATCGCTGTACCAGTTCTCTTTCAGTTCATAAATCATGCCGTCCAGGTGCTCGACAATAGCGTTGTCCCGTTTTAACTGTTCCATCTCTTGCGAGTACAGGTTCACCGTAAACTGCTGGGCTTGCTTCAAAAATCGGGTCACATCATCAAGCCAAGCCCCGCTATTTAATTGAGCAATCAGTTCCTTGCCTCCTCCATACGGCACGAGAACGGAAGTTGTTTTTTGATCAATAACCCGGAAGTATTCTGCTGCCGTTTTGTAGCTGCCATTTAAAATTAATGGAAAGCTTGTCCCCTGTTTCTTGCGGTAGTGCGTCACATAATCATTTTCCGGGGAGAGCGACATCAGGAGCTTGGTCATCTCTTTATCTAATTCCTTAACGTAATAGTTTAAATTAGCCTCCATCCGATTGTAGTAATAGCGAAAATACTCGCTCATCGCCTTGGGCAAAAGCAAGTTTCCTTCATACTGATCTGCTTTCTTCTTAAATCTGGCTAGTAGGCGGCCGGACACTTCTTTTCCGACTTTAATCTCCTGCAGCCTCGAAACGGCTTCCTCCGCATGGTCGATGATATATACATTCTGCGATTCATCTTCTCCATGTCGGTTGCATCGTCCAGCTGCCTGGGCAATCGAGTCCAGCCCCGCCAGAGAACGAATCACACATTTAAAGCTGACATCAACCCCGGCTTCTATCAGTTGTGTAGTGATACATATGATAGGAACTTGCTGGTCCAGCATACTTCGGATTTCCTTGAGCTGATCCTTTCGATGTGCCGCGCACATGGACGTGCTAAGGTGATAGACAGGCATAGGGCTATCCTTTAACTTTTCGTATAAATCCTTTACTACCTTTTTGGTATTCAAAATGATCAGTGTACTGCCCCATGTGTTAATTTCCGACTTCACCCAATCGGCTAACGTCTCATTCGTCATAGGCTCTTCCGTTCGGTCAATCAGCTCGACCCGCTTAAATGCCTTCACAACTTCAGTTAAGTTCGACACCATCTCCCCATCCCGATCCTTCAAGAGGCTATGCTTCACATTCTCCAGTGTAGGTTGAGTCGCCGTGCAAAGAAGAATGCTGCAATGGGCATCTTGTTTCAAGAAATTCAACGCCTCATTGAACAAGGAGATGCAATGAATAGGGACCTTCTGGACTTCATCAAAAACAATCACCGAACGACTCAAATTATGCAAACGACGAGTATTGCGGTTGCCCTTGGCATAAAAGACATTGAGAAATTGGACAAGGGTCGTAAAAATGATCGGGCTATCCCAGTTATCACGAGCAAGCCGGAGTTTCTCTTTGTCCGTAATCAGCCCGTCATCGGCTTCATCGCCATCCTCCATATCTTTCTGTCCTTCCTCGATAATATTGGAGTGGTGTTCCAAAATATGTTCGTTGTCCTGCAGAATTTTTCTGACCTCATTCGCGTTCTGTTCTATGATTGTGGTAAATGGTACGACATAAATGATCCGCTGTTTCTCGTACTTACAGGAATGACGAAGAGCATATCGCAGACTGGCCAGTGTCTTGCCTCCACCCGTAGGGATGGATAACGTGTAAATGCCAGACGGACGTTCAGCAGCAAATTCGTCGCACTGCTCCGACATTTGGGCTCTCAGTGCGTTGATAGGGTCGCTTGCATTACTTTTTTCTTTGAGATGAGTTAAATGATCCATTAAGCGACGATAGTAAATTTCAAACAACGGAAGATTCTGAGCGGACTCCACTACCTCAGCCTGTTCTTCAAAGCAACGTGTGTCGGTCCGATCCGCATCAATTAAGCAACTGAAAACATACTTTGTAACAAAAAAGCTTTGTTCAGGCGTACGGTTCCAAAATTGTTTCAGTTCATTTACGGCAACTTGAATGTAATGACTGAGCTCTTCTCTGGACATCGTGTCCTGAAAAAAACGTTCAACAGCCAAATCGTATTCAGGAAGATTCGTATCTTGAACTCGTCTTAAGTAGTCCGACTTGATTTCAGGTGAGAGATAATCTTGGAGGTTGGAATGATGAGAGATGATAGCATTGCCGACGATTTCAGCTAATAGCTTCTCTAGGTAGGTACTTTCCTTATGATGGAGCAACGAGAACAGGAGTCTGCCTCCCGCTGTAGAGTGATCAACCTCACCGCGCTTTGGTTGAGGTAATTCAGGGTGAAAAGCAACGACGTCTATATATTTCTGGAACTGATCGCTATATTTCCCAAGATCATGAAGCAGCCCGGCTAGCCCGGCGACGTGCTTCAGACCCAACTTTGCTCCGAATTGTTCCGCTAGTCGTTGCACTCCAAGCAAATGTGCTTTTAGCGGTTGAATTTCTTTATCATGATCTCGTACATGAGCAATATACACAAGCACATCTCCTCGCACATGATCATAGCAATACAATCTAGTTCTATTTTACCGCATTATTTGTCATATTTCACCAGTATTCGGGTAAAAAGTACTATGATTACAAAAAAGGAGGAGTTGAATGGATAGATAGTGGAGAAATAAGAATGAAGCTGTTCGCCTTGGAGAGGAATGTTCGTATTCCATGAAGGAAAAGTTAGTGGGAACTTAGTGACTGATCTCTGGTATCTCCTTTTATTTTCCGGTATAGGGACGACTTAAGGCCACATGTTTTTCCCGAACATTGAGACAACCACATAAAATGACCATACTACAGTTTCAACCCACGCACCTGAGTAAGGTGCGACGAGATAAGGTTATTCAGATTCGTAATGACTATAAATTTTAATCCCCGCACCTACATGAGGTGCGACTTTATTTTCTCTATATGCTCGGCGTTGTCTTGGTATTTCAATCCACGCACCTCCATGAGGTGCGACGCCAGATACACTGTTTAACTGCTGGGATCACGGCTATTTCAATCCACGCACCTACATGAGGTGCGACCAACTCGGTCGAGCGGCATTTTCGCGCAAACCCAAATTTCAATCCACGCACCTACATGAGGTGCGACTACAAACCCGTCAAAGCCGTTCAGGTCACAGAAGCATTTCAATCCACGCACCTACATGAGGTGCGACGCAACGTGGAGGTCATAGCGCGCCGATCCCATATGATTTCAATCCACGCACCTACATGAGGTGCGACGGTAAAAATTTTCATGCTACAGCTTTGGGGTTGATTTCAATCCACGCACCTACATGAGGTGCGACCAGACCGGGACCTGAGTATATTGCAGGAACTGTATATTTCAATCCACGCACCTACATGAGGTGCGACTCGTATTGTGATAAGGTATCTATCCGGGATATCGCCATTTCAATCCACGCACCTACATGAGGTGCGACCAATCCCCCGGAACCAAGGCATATAAGGGTCTAAATTTCAATCCACGCACCTACATGAGGTGCGACGATGGACATCACATCACGTTCCGATCGCAGGGCGATTTCAATCCACGCACCTACATGAGGTGCGACATGACCTATCAAACCAATTTATACTATCCGCACTATTTCAATCCACGCACCTACATGAGGTGCGACGATAGCCTCGCGTAATTGCTCCGTATTGTTAAAAAAATTTCAATCCACGCACCTACATGAGGTGCGACTGATACCACTTGTGATACCGATTCATGCGAAAATGGAATTTCAATCCACGCACCTACATGAGGTGCGACATCAAACAGCTCATCAATCGTGACATTATCGCTATTTCAATCCACGCACCTACATGAGGTGCGACTTCATCAACAACAAAGTATTTTGTGCGCGTCTTATTTCAATCCACGCACCTACATGAGGTGCGACGCGTAATTGGCGTAATTAAGCCCCATCGGAAGCACATTTCAATCCACGCACCTACATGAGGTGCGACTCGTGCGCCCCCAATCCTTGACGTCGTATAGCGATTTCAATCCACGCACCTACATGAGGTGCGACTTCGCGCTAAGGCAATCGGACCGCCACCTTCGCGCAATTTCAATCCACGCACCTACATGAGGTGCGACGCATAATGGACGTTCAGCTTTTCGGGGATTGGGCATTTCAATCCACGCACCTACATGAGGTGCGACTGTTGTTCGATGATAATTGCCTTGATGTCTTCTTTATTTCAATCCACGCACCTACATGAGGTGCGACACGGTGTAGTTTCAACGCTTACCACTTCCTTTCATATTTCAATCCACGCACCTACATGAGGTGCGACGATGATGAGCAAGTGGAATGGGCTCAAGTAATTGAAATTTCAATCCACGCACCTACATGAGGTGCGACCTTACCACCTTCCTGCACTTTTTGTGTCGACTAGGCAGATTTCAATCCACGCACCTACATGAGGTGCGACTGAGATTCGCCAGGAGCTCTCAAAGACTAGCGTCAAATTTCAATCCACGCACCTACATGAGGTGCGACCCGGCTCACAGCCGTATAATTGAGGTCGCCCAAGATTTCAATCCACGCACCTACATGAGGTGCGACCGGCCGGGCTACGTTATCGACGCGACGAGATACATTTCAATCCACGCACCTACATGAGGTGCGACCGGAGATACGGCGGAGATGGCGCGGCTCAACGCTCGATTTCAATCCACGCACCTACATGAGGTGCGACGTGGCTCGCGTAATTGAGCCCCATCGGCAACACATTTCAATCCACGCACCTACATGAGGTGCGACGATCAGCAGTTTGCTCAGGAACAATTCGCTTACCAATTTCAATCCACGCACCTACATGAGGTGCGACCAGCAGCAAAAGCGCATTTCCATGCGACCGTGTTATATTTCAATCCACGCACCTACATGAGGTGCGACGGAATTTATGAATTTACACTAACTGATTGGGAAGATTTCAATCCACGCACCTACATGAGGTGCGACATGGGACGCATTTTATACGGCGCGGAAAGATTTATTTCAATCCACGCACCTACATGAGGTGCGACGGTACAAGCCGGCTGCGGGACAATTGGAGTTCAGTCTATATTTCAATCCACGCACCTACATGAGGTGCGACCCATAAAACGGATTGGACTCCCCTGTCCGAAGTATTTCAATCCACGCACCTACATGAGGTGCGACGCGGAAGAGTGGCGCGATTTCGAAGCGACGGAAATTTCAATCCACGCACCTACATGAGGTGCGACTCAATCCCTAGGATGTAGTCTGTTGATACTTTATGATTTCAATCCACGCACCTACATGAGGTGCGACAGCTGGTGAGGTGAGAGGTACACACGTAAGCCTGGTTATTTCAATCCACGCACCTACATGAGGTGCGACAGCACCCGAAATGAGCCCAGGCCCAGCAAGGCCCCAGAGGCTCAAAAGTGCGAACCTTGTAAAATGGCTGTTTCAAGCATAGCAAAAAAGAGGTCAAAATGCTATCAGCCCGCACGGGGCGCGTGGTGCGAACCCCCCAGGAAAATCATGTTCGCTTGGGGTTCGCACCAAACTCCCGCAGTCACTGTGACTTTACTCGAAAATCATCCCAAAAGACTAATCCCTTAAAGCCACCCAGTAGCAAAATAAAAGAATTTTATAATGACACACCAATAAGCAGCTTCCATCAGGTGCTCACATCTTGTGGGAAGCCCCTACTATATGTGAATTATAGCATGACCCCCTGTCAGATAGGGCTGTTTGTTTTGCTCCTGCTATGACTTTATTGGTTTGCAAGATTGGACGGTTCTGTATAATATAAAGTAATTAATAAAAGACATTTATTAAAGTTGGTGAACCTGCTCGCTATGAAGACTCCACGTGCTAACAGCATTGAAGTTAAGAAGATCAATCGCAAAACGATCTACCAGTTCTTATACCGACACGATCCGATATCTATCCAGGAAATCGCTCATACCTTACAGCTCTCGCTGCCAACAGTGACGCAGAACCTGAAGGAACTCCAAGAGCGGGACCTCGTCATCGAAACCGGTCTATTTGAATCGACGGGCGGTCGAAAAGCCAAGGCCATCTCCTATAACCCCCTGGCCAAATATGCACTGGGACTAGACGTGACGCGCAATCATATTGGCATCGTTTTGATCGACTTGGGTGGTAACGTGATTCACCATGAACGCCGTAAGTATCCGTTCATAAACCAACGTGCTTATTTCGAAGGAATTGGCCAGCACGTGGAGCGATTTCTGGATGAATCCGGAGCCGACCGGGAGAAGCTGCTTGGCGTTGGCATTGCATTGCCGGCGATTTTATCTCATGGGAATGAGACGGTTCAATACGCCTCTGTCATCGACTTTCAAGGGGGCAGCGTCCGCAGCTTTGAGGAGTTCATTCCTTATCCTTGTGTGTTGATTAACGATGCCAATGCCGCAGGGATGGCCGAATTCTGGAATGAGGAAGGCATCGAGGACGTTGTTTATTTGTCCCTTAACAACAGTGTCGGCGGTTCCGTCATTATTGGCCACAGCACTTATCCTGGACAAAATCAGCGAAGCAGCGAATTCGGGCACATGACGATCGTGCCGGACGGGCGAACCTGTTACTGCGGACAACGCGGCTGTGTAGACGCCTATTGTTCTGCGAAGATTTTGTCGGACAGTACAAATGGGAGCATGGCGGAGTTTTTCCGTTTACTCCGCGAGAAAGCCCCTGTGCAACAAGCGCTTTGGGAAGAGTATCTCTCTTATTTAGCGATTACGATAAATAATCTAAGAATGCTGTACGACTGCAACGTCATTGTCGGAGGCTATGTAGGAGCCTATATGGACGAGCACCTCGACCAGCTTCAGGAGCTTCTGGCCCGCAGGAATACGTTTGAGCCGGATGGAACTTATTTGCAATGCTGCAAATATAAACTGGAAGCCACGGCTGTAGGCGCCGCCCTGCAGTTGGTGAAGCAATTCATCGAAGAGATTTAATGCGACCTTCGCGGGCCACAGCACAATGAAAAGGCGGACGCTCCCCTAGTGAATTAGGAAAGCGTCCGCTTTTCATTCGTATAAAAAGCTATAATTTTATCAATGCCTTCACGACCTCGTTCTTGTTCTCGATGACGAAGTCAAACGCCTGCTTACTGTCTTCAAATGCAAACTCGTGGGTAATCATCGGCTTCACATCAATCCGCCCTTCCGCCATCGCTCCAATGGCTGGAGGGAACAAGTTGCGGTAACGGAACACCGATTCAATCCGGGCTTCCTTCAACAGGATTTGCATGAAGTCATACTCGACGATATCCTTAGGCGGGAATCCTACAATCACGATGGATCCCCCCCGTTTGACGAGGTAAGGAGTCTGCTTCAATGTGATCTCGCTTCCTGCCGTTTCGATCACAACATCTACGCCCTGTCCTTCCGTGCATGCCGCGACGACAGCAACGACGTCCTCCTGTTTGGCTTGGACGACCCGGGTAGCGCCCAACTTCTTCGCAAATTCCAGCCGGTTCTCGATCACATCAACCACAATCGTCTCCGAGGCTCCATAGGCTTGACAGGCCAGCAGCGACATAAAACCGATAGCCCCGGCACCCAAGATCACGACGCGGTCGCCTAGCTTTACATGCCCTTGGCTGGCAGCGTGTAATCCTACGGCTAGCGGTTCCACAAGTGCACCTTCACGTGTGCTGACCCCATCGGGAAGCTTGAAAGCCATATCCGCTGGATAAGCGATATAGTCGGTCAGACACCCGTCAATCGGCGGAGTGGCCAGAAAGCGCACATCCGGACACAAGTTGTATCTGCCGGTTTTGCAGAATTCGCATTTCCCGCAAGTGAGCCCTGGCTCCAGGGCAACTCGGTCGCCCACCTTCAAATGCCGGACTTCCGATCCGACCGCAGTGATGGTCCCCGCACATTCATGGCCGAGGATGAAATCCCCCTCAACCACGAAGCTGCCGATCCGTCCGCTTTCATAATAGTGAACATCGGAGCCGCAAATCCCTACGTATTCCAGTTTAACAAGCACCTCATGATCTTGCGGTACCGGGATATCTCTCGTCCGAAGCTCCATATCTCGTAGTCCCGTCATATAAGCAACTCGATTCAGCATGGTTCTCTCCTCCTAGTGAGTGTAAGTTATAGGGTACATCATTGAATTGCGCCGGCCTTCTTCAGCAACTCAATGTACTCGTCGACATTCTCTTTGTTAATGAGCGGATTGCCGATATCCGTATCGATTTGCTTCTCTTCACCGGTGAGTAGCTTATGGCTCGTATCCAGGAGCTTCTCTGCGAGTTCAAAGGCATTTTGCAGCGTTGTGGAAGTCATTTTCCCTTCTTTGATCAGAAGCACTGCCTCAGCCGTCCCATCCACACCGTAAACCAGCATATCTTTGTATTTCGGGTTATCCTTCACAACTTCAATGGCTCCGGCAGCCATATTGTCATTCATTGAGATGACGGCATCAATTTTGTCGTTAGCTTGCACCCAGTCTTCCATGTACCGCATGGCCTCATCCTTGTTCCAGTTCGCGATCTGCTCACCGACAATCTGCACATCAGGGCGTTTATCGAAGAACTCTGCCTGCCAGCTCTTGCGACGCTCATCGGCATGGAAATTGCCGGACGGACCTTGAAGGACCACGACTTTCGCGTTCTGCGGCACCTGTTCCACAGCAACCCGGGCATTCACGGCCGCTTGCTCATAAGGCTGAGCGTCTACAGATGAAGCCCCTTCGATCCCCGATATCCGGGCATTTGTCGTAATCGCAAATATCCCGGCCTGCACGACCTTCTCGACATAAGGGCGCTGGGCCTCACCATTGTTGGGCTGAACGGTCACCAGGTCGTATTTGTTCGTGATCGCATTTTCGATTAACGAATTCTCTTTCTCGTCATTCGCTTCGCCGTCGAATACATCCAGCTTGATATCTTCATATTTCTCAGCCTCATCCTTAACCGCATTAGCCAGCCACGCTGCGAACGAATCGGATTGCGCCCGGGCAATATAGGCAACCTTATAAGTTTTACCGGATGTCTCGCCGCTGGAGGAAGCGTTAGATGGAGCTGCCCCATTGTTCGAGCTGCAGGCAGCCAAGATCAGAGCAAATAAGCAGACCATTCCCGTGGAAAATCTAATTTTTCTCACTTTGCATCCATCCTTTATCTTATATTTGATTTCCTTGGTACCATTAAACGGAAGTGTTTTTGGATTGCTTCTGCCGAATCGTCTGGCGGTTATCCTCCACACGGCCAAGCAGACTTCTTGTTTTCCGTTTCTTCGTTTGAATATCGTAAATAACCGCCAGGGCAATGATTGCGCCACGAATAATTTGCTGCATGTAGGAATTTACACCGCTGAGGTTCATGATGTTGTCCAGGAACCCTACAATAAAGGCCCCCACCAAGGTTCCGCCGGCTGTACCAACGCCTCCCGAGAAGCTGGTCCCCCCGATAATAGCGGCGGTTAGAGCGGTGAATTCATAGTTGACTGCACCATTGGGCAATCCTGCATTCACCCGCGCCATGAACAGCACCCCGGCAATTCCGACGAAAATACCATTGATGATAAATGCGGTGTATTTAATCTTGTGTACGTTAATTCCGGAGGCAACCGCCGCCTCCTCATTACCTCCCACGGCGTACACGGATCGCCCAAATCGAGTATGGCTGAGCAAATACCAGGTCAGCACGCCAATTGCGGCTAGAAATAACACCGGAATCGGGATTCCCAGCAGCTTCCCTTGCCCAAGGACGACGAAGTCTCCCAGCTGGAGAATATTTTGACCTTTCGTATAGTGAAGGGCGACGCCCCGAGCCATGGCCATCATCGCCAAAGTTGCGATAAACGGCGGCGCCTTGAACGTACTGATCATCACTGCGTTGATTACGTTACATATAACGCCGGTCAATATGCCAACCAACACGGCCAGGAGCATCGAACCGGTCGACTTATAGGCAGATACAGCGAAAACCCCGGATAATGCCAGTACAGAGCCCGCGGACAGGTCCAACATACCGCAGATGATCAGGATCGTGGCACCAAATGCAAGTATGGTCGTCACCGCCAACTGAGTCGATACGTTCGTTAAGTTCGTAACGGAGAGAAAGTTGGGATTCGCGAACGTACAGATCAGAAACAGCACGAGCAGCACCAGGTAGATACTGTATTTCCGCTTGATTAATTGCCAGATATGAAGAGTGGCATCCATCTATTTCACCTCGCTGGTCATCATTCCAGTTGCATATCTCATAATGGTCTCCTGGGAAAAATCCTCGCGGCCGAGCTCCCCCGTCACCTGACCCTGCGCCATCACGTAAATGCGGTCACACATCCCGATCAATTCCGGCAGTTCGGAGGAAATCATAAGAATCGCTTTCCCCTGTTCGGCCAGTTCGCCGATCAGCTTGTAAATTTCATATTTCGCCCCGACATCGATCCCCCGGGTTGGTTCGTCCAAGATCAGAATATCCGGTTGGAGCAGCATCCACCTGCTAAGCAGTACCTTCTGTTGATTCCCGCCGCTGAGTGACGCAATGGGCGTTTCCAAAGAGGGGGTTTTCACTCTCATCTTGTCGAACATCCCCTTGACCAGCTCCTGCTCCCTCTTCGGACAGTGCCGTAACCCGTAGAACACCTGCCCCAATACGGACAACGTCGTATTCTCCCGTACGGAACGAACCGGAATAATTCCGTAGCGCCGTCGATCCTCCGACAGCATGACCATCCCTTTCTCTAAACTGCCTTGTACAGTGGGCTTGGTCACATCCTCATCCTTAATCCGGATCGTCCCGGAGGTTAACGGATCGAGACCAAACAGGGATCGCATCACCTCGGTCCGTCCCGCTCCCATCAGCCCCGCGAAACCAATGATTTCGCCTCTCCGTGCATAGAAGCTGACATCGCGAAATACCCCGTTGCGAGATAGTCCATCGACTCGGAGAATTTCCTCCCCGATCGCCGCCTTCACCTTCGGGTACGTATCCTTCAACTGACGTCCGACCATCAAGCTGATCACGGTCTCAATATCCAGCTCCTCCTTGGGTCTGCTGTCCACGACAGTCCCGTCACGGAACACGGTGATTTCATCGGCAATCTGAAAAATCTCGTCCAGCTTATGCGAGATGTAAATGATGCTGACGCCTCTGGCTTTGAGCTCACGAATCTTCGCAAACAGCCGGTCGACCTCCTTCTGCGTGATGGCCGATGTTGGTTCGTCCATAATGATGAGCTCCGCCTGGTTTGATACCGCTTTCATAATTTCCAGCATCTGAATGTCCGAAACCGTCAAGTCCTTAAGCAACGTCTTCGGGTCATAGGGCAGCTGTTCTGCTTGCAGCAGTTGAAGGGTTTGACGGGTCACTTCTTTCCAGTTGACCTTCCCTAAGCGATTGACCGGCAGCCTACCCAGGAAAAGATTTTCCTCCACGGACATCTCCGCCACATAATTCAACTCCTGGAAGATCATCGATATCCCTAGTTGGCGCGCCTGCAGCGGACTGCCAATTTTCACAAGCTTCCCATCCAGATAAATCTCACCCGCATCCGGCTGATACACACCGTTGATGATCTTCATTAACGTGGATTTCCCCGCTCCATTCTCGCCGCAAAGAACATGCACCGTCCCCTTCTTGACGGAAAAATCGATCTTATTCAGCGCTTTGACCCCGGGAAATGACTTTTCAATTTGAGATACCCTAAGCTTGATGGGTTCTCCCATACTCTCCCTCCCCGCTTCTTCATTTTTGCGGTTTCTCCAAGTTCGCTATCCTTCGTTCTTTTGAACTTCATTTTAAATAATACTTTTTTAAATGATTTTAATAAAAGTATATTTATTATCTATTCGTTGTCAATACATCAAAATTGTGTTTTTAAGAAAAAAACCATCAGGAAGATTATCCTGACGGTTCATTTTAGGGATATATTTCAACCACTTCAAATATCTAACTATAATTCTCACTTCGAAATATCCAAAAAACCTTCCCCAAACACATCCCGCACATCGTGGATCGTCAGAAAGGCGGAGGGGTCGATAGAGCGGACGATCTTTTTCAAGGTGGATACCTCTTGCTTGCTGATCACGATATAAAGGACCTCCTTCGGGTTCTTCGTATAGTAACCATGACCTGAGAGGACGGTAACGCCTCGCTCCATTTCGGTGACGACCATTTCGGCGATGTCGTCCTGCTTCTCGGAAATGATAGTGACGGCTTTCTTGGGATTGAGTCCTTCGATCATGAAGTCCATCACCTTCGTGCCTACATATAGGATCACGATTGTCAGCATCAGCTTCTCCGCGCCAATGATGAAATAGGAAGACAACGCCACGATCAGATCGAAAAACAGCAGCGCATAGCTGATATTCCAATCGAGATATTTATTGGCGATCCGCGCCAGAATGACAGTTCCCGCCGTCGTCCCGCCGACCCGTACGATCAGGCCAATGCCTACCCCTACGATCACGCCGGCGAACACCGCATTGATGGTGGGCTCGTGCGAATCGATCCGCCAGTTTTCCGTCAAATGCAGGAACAACGAGTTAAATGCCACCGCAATCACCGTATAAATCGTCGTCCGCCGATCCAGGAACCTGTATCCCACAATCAGCAGCAACCCGTTGATCACGATATTGACCAGCGACGGCGACCACTGAAACAGGTAGTACAAAATGATCGTGACCCCCGTAACGCCCCCCTCACCAAAGTCGTTCGGAATAATAAACAAGTTGACGGCGAGCGCAAACAAAAAGGCCCCTACAATTAAGACCGCAATATCCGCGGCATACTTCCTCATCTTCATTCCAACTTCAAACCTCTCTCCACCATGTTTCTGCTTTCACAACCAGAACATCGTAGCGATTCGGATTTTGAAAGTCAAGATGACTTTAACAAGTTAGATCGTTAATACAGGGCTGGATTTACGCGTTAGGATGGTTAAGAGCAGTCAAACCCATGAGTGCCTAAATAGGGGCCATTTTCTAACCTCTGTGCTGAAGAAGACAGAACTCTTAAACGCACCTTCACCTTCTAAAATAACCAAGGAAAGTTCTTTAATTTCGAGAAAGCCGAAGCTCACAGCAGAATGGTATGATTTGTGGCAAGAAAGGAGGAGCCTTCTAATAAGAAAAAATGAAAGCGCTTAACAAAACTATTCCATGTCTAAGGGGAGTGAGTCCATGAATCAAACGATGAAGCGCGCCTTCATGCTGCTGATCGCCGCGATGTTGCTGCTGCCTGCAGGATGGCCAGTCAACGTAACGAAGGCTGGAACCGCAGCTTCGGACGACACGGTGACGGTGTATCATGAGGACTTCGCGAGTGGAATTGGCCAAGCGGTTCAATCGGGGGGCGCGACCCTAACGTATGTCAGCGGCAAAGTGTTTACTGGGAATGAGGACGGAGGCGCCCTGTATATCAGCAATCGGGTCAACAACTGGGACGCTGCTGATTTTCGGTTTAGCGACATTGGCCTCACGAACGGTAAGACCTATACGGCACACGTGACGATTTACGTAGACGCTGACGTTAGTTTGCCAGCCGACGCGAAAGCCGCGCTCCAAACCGTAGACAGTTATGGCAACTATGCCGAGACAGATTATGTCGCAGGGCAAGCGGTGACGTTGACGAAGGAATTCACCGTAGATACGAGCGCGGATCGAGCGCTGCGCATTAACTCCAACGCCGCAGGCGCTGCGGTTCCTTATTACATTGGAGATATTCGCATCACAGAAGCAGACAGCTCCGGCGGCGGCGAACAACCGCCTCGAGACCCGGCCCTTCCTTTCACCACGATCACCTTTGAAGACCAGACCACCGGAGGCTTCACAGGCCGGGCGGGTACAGAAACGTTGACGGTAACGAACGAAGCGAATCATACACCGGGCGGTGCCTATGCGCTGAAGGTGGAAGGCCGCACCAACACCTGGCACGGGCCATCGCTGCGTGTTGAGAAGTACGTCGACCAAGGTGCAGAATACAAAATCTCAGCCTGGGTGAAGCTGATTGAGCCTGCCAGCTCGCAAATCCAGCTGTCCACGCAAATCGGTGATGGCAGCAGCGCCAATTACGTCCAACTCTCCTCCAAAACGATCAACACCGGGGACGATTGGGTTCAATTTGAAGGCACCTACCGTTATAACAGCGTAGGCGGCGAGTTTTTAACGATCTATGTGGAGAGTTCGAACAATGCCACCGCTTCTTTTTACATTGACGACATCCGTTTCGAGCCCACTGGATCCGGCCCGATCGAAATTCAGAAGGATCTCGTCCCGATCAAAACAGCATACCAAGACGACTTCTTGATCGGCAGCGCCATCTCGGCGGAGGATCTGGAAGGCGTACGTCTGGAGCTGCTTAACATGCACCACAATGTTGCTACCGCCGGTAATGCGATGAAGCCCGATGGCCTGCAGCCAACAAAAGGCAATTTCACCTTTACCGCAGCGGATGCCTTGGTGGATCAAGTTCTTGCCGAAGGCATGCAGATGCATGGCCACGTCTTAGTATGGCATCAGCAGTCACCAGCCTGGATGAACACAACAACGGATGCGCAAGGTAACACGGTGCCTTTAAGCCGGGCAGAAGCCTTGGCTAACCTGCGCACCCATATTCAAACCGTTATGGAGCATTTCGGCGACCGCGTGATTTCTTGGGACGTCGTGAATGAAGCGATGAACGATAACCCGGGGAACCCTAGCGATTGGCAAGCTTCCTTGCGGGAAACCCCATGGAAAACCGCGATCGGCGCAGATTACGTCGAGCAGGCCTTCCTCGCCGCCAGAGAAGTGCTCGACCAGCATCCGGAATGGAATATCAAGCTGTATTACAACGATTACAACGAAGATAACCAGAACAAAGCCCAGGCCATCTACCACATGGTCAAAGCGCTGAACGACAAATATGCACTAACCCATCCCGGCAAACTCCTCATCGATGGCATCGGCATGCAAGGTCACTATAATGTCAACACGAATCCGGAGAATGTGCGGCTCTCCTTGGAGCGCTTCATCTCCTTGGGCGTAGAAATCAGCATCACCGAGCTGGACATCCAAGCCGGCAGCAACTATGAGCTGTCGGAGAAGCTGGCTAATGCGCAGGGGTATTTGTACGCGCAGTTGATGCAGCTGTTCAAAGCCCATGCGGATCATATTGCACGCGTGACCTTCTGGGGATTGGATGACGGCACAAGCTGGCGCTCCTCGACCAACCCGTTGCTGTTCGACAAGAACCTGCAAGCCAAACCAGCCTATTACGGCGTAATTGACCCCGCCAAATTTATCGAAGAGCACCAGCCGGACGTGTCGGAGGCGAATCAATCCACCGCCCTCTATGGCACACCTGCCGTAGACGGAGCCGTCGACGCGATTTGGAATCAAGCGCCGGCGATGCCGATCGAGCGGTACCAGACCGCTTGGCAAGGCGCAACCGGTACGGCCAAAGCGCTCTGGGACGACCACAACCTGTACGTCCTGATCCAGGTCAATGACGCGCAGTTGGATAAGAACAACCCCAACCCTTGGGAGCAGGACTCTGTCGAGGTGTTCCTGGACGAAAACAACGCCAAGACCTCGTTCTATCAAAGCGATGATGGACAATACCGCGTGAACTACGCCAATGAGACCAGCTTTAATCCGGAGTCCATCGCCGAAGGCTTCGTATCGGCAGTCCGGGTCAACGGGACAAACTATACGGTCGAAATGAAGATCCCGCTCAAAACTATCACCCCGGCGAACGATGTCAAAATCGGCTTTGACGCGCAGATCAACGATGCCAAAGACGGCGCGCGCCAAAGTGTAGCTGCCTGGAACGACACCACCGGCAACGGGTATCAGGACCCTTCCGTCTTCGGCGTGCTGACGCTGACAGGCAAAGGCCCTGTCGATACAACACCGCCGGTCTTGGAGCTGACCGTCAGCCCATCCGTCCTCTCCACGCCTAATCACAAGCTGGTTCCGATCAAGGTTACCTGGAAAGCCAGCGACGAAGGATCCGGCATTGATACGATCAAGCTGGTATCCATCACCAGCAACGAGAGCGATAACGGGGTGGGCGATGGCAACACGGCCAACGACATTCAAGGCGCAGACTATGGGACGGCGGATCAAGAGTTCTTGCTTCGAGCCGAACGTTCGGGCAATGGAAACGGAAGAATCTACACCATCACCTACGAAGCAACCGACAAGGCGGGCAATAAGACGACGGCTCAAGCCACAGTCAAAGTCCCGAAAGGGAAAAAATAATACCAAAAACGGCGGTGCAGGGATTCCAACTCCTTGCACCGCCGTTTTTTCAGACTCACTGTTGCTTCGAGGCACTCCAGGCATCCAGCTGCTTCTGGATCTCGGCCCGAACCTCGTCCAGCCCCGCCTGCTTCAGCTCCTCATTAAACTTCGGCAGCTCCGTGTCGACGTCTACGCTGCCGGTCATGAGGCTGGGATAATATTTTTGCCATACCATCTTAATGTTCTGGATCTGGATCGGCATCATCGATAAATCTGGCGTAAACCCAAACGTGCTGGACTTCACGGCCCGGGCGTTCGAGGCGCGGAACTCCTCCCATTTGTTTAACGGCTCTGGATCGTCTCCGCCTCGCGTCTTCAGAATGAACCAGTTGCCTTGGGTATAGGTCACGCCCGTGTACCCCGGCAATGCGTCCGGGATCGGGTTACCGTCGGCATCCTTCCTTGGGATCAGCACGACTTGGCCGTTCTTGTCTATCGTGTAATGCACGCCTTCGATCCCATAGTTGAACAGGTTCCGCACCTCAGGATCGGTATTCAGCAGATTCAGGAACTTGATACATTCGACCGGATACTTCGTATCGGCGCTCACTGCCATAACGCCTCCCCGCACATCCTCGGTCGTGACCACCTCGGTCGTCACGGGATGCGCCACCACTTTATAGCCGCGATCCTTACTCCAGCTATGATCGGACAAGGGTCCGCCGCTCGACGCCTTCCAGAACACCTTTTTGCCCCGCTCCAGCTCCTGGCTTTCCCGCAAAGCCGCATCCTCATTAATGTAGCCGGCCTGATAATAATGCCGCAGCGTATCCATCACCTGCCGGGCTTCCGCCGTTTCGAAGATGTTCACAACCTGAGGGGCCGGCTCTAGTGACCGCACCATCAGCGGGAGCTCCTTATCAATAACATACTCATAACCATGTAAAGCGAAGAAGTTATGGGAGTCTTTATCCAGCTCCATTGGCAGATACTCAGGTTCCTTCTGCTGGATCATCTGCAGCAACGGCTCCAGGGATTCCAACGTGTTGTACTTCGTAATATCGAGGTTATACTTGCTCACCAGCTCTTCCGGATACATCCATTGTTGGCGGACCGCGAGTTCCTTGTTGGTCGGCACCCCGTAGATCCCCCCGTCGTCCATGCGCACCCCTTCCCAAAAGATCGGGTCAATCACATCATACATATCCTTGCCCGTATTGGACAGATAGTCATCCAGCCGCAGCCAGGCCCCGCGTTTGACATATGTCGTGAACTCAGGGGCGTATGCGATGTCGAAGGGAGTTCCTGCCGATACCATGGCGTTCAGGCGGTTTTCGTATTCCTGCCATCCGACCTTGTTATAGGTGATCGTGATGCCGATTTTCTTGGCCAACACTTCATTGATTTTGGCATTCACCAACTCCAGATCCGGATCCGGCTCTCCAATCGTATAGTAGACCAGATTGACCATGTCCCCATGGGGCGCCGTAGCCCCTTTATCCGAAAATAGGGAACAACCCACGGCCAACAAGGCCAACAATCCGGCGACCACCGCGCATAGGGTCAGGTGTCTGAACCAAGAGGGCTGCTGCATAACATCCTCCTTTCCGCTACGAGGAGACTAGCTTTTTTTCCGTAAATCTGATGGGGACATGCCAAAGTATCCTTGAAACTGGGTATAAAAATAATTCAAATTCGGATACCCGACACTATGCGCAATACTGGAAATCTTCTCGTTGGTGGTCAGGATCTGTTCCTTCGCTTGCAGCATCCGGTAAGCCATCAAATACTCCGAAAACTTCATGCGGGTTTCCTTTAGAAACAGCTGCCCCAGGTACGTGCTGTTCATGCGAAACCGCTCAGCTACCGACTTCAGGGTAATGTTCTGAGCGTATTCCGCCTTCACCATCAGCAATATGCGGTTCGTAAGCTTGGACAGTTCCTCGTAAGGAATGCCCAGGATCGGGTCTATATTCAGATCTTGCTTGTGAATCCCGTCCAAGTCCCCGTTCAGGTCCTCCACAATGATCTTCTCAATCACCGTCTGCAGCTTGGAACGATCGACGGGCTTGAGCAGATAGTCCTTCACGCCGCAACGGATCGCCGCTTGGGCATATTCAAACTCGCTGTACCCGCTCATAATGATATATTGGGTTGGAAGACGCAGCTCATTGAGCTTTTGGATAATCTCATAACCGAGATCCGGGCCGATACGTACGTCGAAGATAGCGATGTCCGGTATAATCTCCACAGATTTAGCGATCGCATCTTCCCTCGTTTCACACGTCTCGATCAGGTGGAAGCCGTACTCTTCCCAATTCAGGGTTCGCTTCATCCCCTCCAGAATCTGCGGTTCATCATCTACGATCAGAAGTTTGTACATCCTGCAGTCACCCCTTTGAGATGATTACGGTAATTTTGACTCCTGCTTCCTCATTATTCTCAATTTCCATCCGAAAAGCGTCCCCATAGAAAAAGCTCAGCCGAGTATACACATTCCTTAGCCCAATGCTCCGAACGGGGGCATCCTCTCTGCTGTAAAGACATCGTCTCACTTCCTCCAAGCGCGCTTCAGGTATACTTTTGCCATTATCCACAAATTCCAGAACGAAGCGCCCTTCCTCCTCCCAGCCATTCACGACGAGCAAATTAAATTCACTGCTCGGATTAAAGCCATGCACGAAGAAGTTCTCAGCCAGCGGTTGCATCCAAAATTTCACCGTGGATATGGCAAGCAGCGGCTCTTCCACATCAATTTGATAATAGAATCTTCCCGGATATTTGAGCTCCATGATGCTTAAAAATTTCTGCAGCAGCTCCAGTTCTTCGCCGATCGTAATAATATTATCTTTGTGGACGATATCGCGGTACAAGGAGCCTAGGGTCGCGATCGCATCCGCAGTATCCACGTCCTTGTGCAACAACGCGGTAGATCGAATCGACTCCAGCGTATTATAGAGAAAATGCGGGTTGATCTGATGCTGAAGCGCTTTCATCTCGGTTTCCTGCTGCTTGAGCTTTAGCAAATATTCCGTACGGATATGTTTGTCCAGCTCATGAACCATATCGTCCAATTCCCGGGCAATCATCCCGTACTCGTTACGGCGATATCGGGCAGGGGAATTCGGTGTGAAATCGGCCGTTTTGACCCGTTTAATGGAATTGATAATATGCTTCAAAAATCTGGCGTCGTCTCGCATGTTGTAGCTGATGAGCATCAGAACGCTGATCATGGCCAGCAAGACACTGCCAACGATGGTGGCTAGTATGCCCGCTTTCTCACGCATCAGATGGGACAAGTCCACAAGCATGATCAAACGGTAATCAAACTTCGTGGAATGGAAGTTCATGAAGAAGACATTTTTTAATCCGCCAAGGGAAGAAAATCCGCTGTTGCGGGTCTCTTCAGCGGCGCGCAGAATCATCTCCTGCGTTCCGTGATCCATCCCGGTGATCATGTACACTTCACCCGTACCACTGACGGCAGCGGCGATATCCAATTTATAGCCAAGAATCTTTCGGAATAACGGTTCGCTGCCAATCAGGAAGCGAAATTCCCCAATCTGACGAGAGATTTGGTTTGGATCGGACAGCTTCTTCCGGTACACAAATCCTTTCTCCAATTTCTCGCGAAAAATCTCATCCGTATTCGGAACGCCAAACCGAAAGCTGACATTGCCGCTGTTGCTAAACCGCACGAGGTTGGCCCCGTTCTCGGTATGCAAACTGACTTGCGTGAGATCCCCCTTCATCGAGCTGTATAAGAAGGCCCTCATATCTTCAGGGAAGGAAACCAACGGCTCATTATACAAGCTGTATTCCAGTCTGCTCGTCAGATACCCTTCCGCCGTGTTTCCCAAGAAATATCGGACATCCGTCATCAAGCGGTCATTGGAATAGATCCGCTGCATATAAGCCTCAATACGATCGGTATCATACTGCAGTTCGCTCTCGACCCGGCCGAAGGCGCTGACCGCCTCGTTACGAGCCCCCTCGATCCACTGATAGATGAGCACCGCGCAGGTCATAAGGCCCAGCACGAGACCGATGGCTACGACAAACACCGTATAGGCAATGAATTTGTTGCGATAGATTTTAATCTGCCAAAAGGAACCCACTCCCGCGCCTCCTTCACCGTTAGTCTTGCGGCGCTGATTCCATTGCCCTCATTCATTCCCATTATATCATCATATGGGAAAGCCCGAACGGGGAATCCTCCTCCGTCCGGGCTCACTTACTCGGGCTTTATTTCTTATTGAAAGAAGGCATCGATTTGCTCTTGAGCTGCCTTCATGATCGTATCCATCCCGGCTTTCTTAAGTTCTTCAACAATCTTCGGTACCATCTTCTCCGGATCGGATGCGCCCGTCAGCAACTCGTAACGGTATTTATCCCATGTTGCTTTTACGTTCGCCACTTCCGTTTGCAGATTCGTTGTGTCGAGCGAGAAGCCCAGCAAGGCCGAAGCTGTTGCTTGTTCGTTCAGCTTTTGAACTTGTTGCCATTGATCTTCTGGAGCCCCTTTGGTTGTTGCCATGTTGAAGAATGTGCCTTGCGTATAAGCGGCCAGCGGCCAAGTATCGGAAATCCGTTCAACCACTTTCTCGCCATCTACTTTCACATAGTCCACGCCTTCTTCACCAAAGGCCAGCATGTTACGCAGCTTCGGATCCGTATTCACCAGCTCCAGGTATTTCAGAGCTTCCTTCTTATACTTCGAGTTCGCCGAGATTCCGTTGAGCGAACCTTGAATCGTAGCCGTCGTATAGAGCGGACCATAAACTTGCGTCATATCGTACTTTTCGACACCTTCGTTAATTTGCCAAGTGATATCCGCGCCTGGGAAGCCTTGCGCACTGAAGAATGGACGGCCTTTGTCGGCTTCAGGCTTGGTTGGAGCATCTGGATTGATAATGCCATCCTTGTACCATTGGTGCAAAATCTTCAATTCATCCATGATATCTTGCTGTTCCAGTACGGATACGACCTGACGGGAAGCGTCGTCTACCTTCACGCCAACCGGAGGGAAGCCCAGTGCAAGATCATCGTACCGGTTGAAGAATCCGTTAAACCCATCGCCTTGCGTCAGTGGCAACGGATAGAAGCTCTTGCCTTCGCCTGCTTTCATATCGTGGAACGGTTTATCCAGATCCTTCAACGTCTTGATGTTGCTTAAGTCGATGCCGTATTTATCAACATATTTGTGGTCGAACACCCAGTATTGGGTCATCGAAGAATCCTTATAGGTTGGCACAGCATAGATTTTGCCGTCAACCTTCGTCCCATCCCATACTTTCTCTGGAATGAAGTTGTACAGCTCCGGCGTCTCACTTTGCACCAGCTCGGTGATGTCCGCCAATGCGCCCATCGTCACTTGCTGATTGTATTTGGAGACGTTGGTAAACAGAATGTCGAAAGGTTCACCCGTATTTACAATCGTATTGATTTTGGTGTCCCACTCGCCCCAGCTGGCTACCTTGATATCTACTTTAACGCCAATTTTCTCTGCAGTGTATTCATTCATCGCTTCGACGGCTTTCTCGAAGTTATCCGGAATTTGTCCGCCAATCGTCCACCACACCAAGGTCGGGATTTCCCCAGAACCTGTTGTTGTCGAGTTATCTGTAGAGGTGTTGGAAGAAGTGTCCGATGGCGTATTGCTGGACGACGAAGAATTGGAGTTTGAACCGCCGCCGCAAGCCGCAAGAACGGACAAGAAAAGCATCACAGCACATAGAGTAGAGATGAGCTTCAAAGACCTTTTCATAGATATATCCTCCCTTTGAATATATATTTCATAAACTGAGACAAGCTCAGCTTATTTCGCATTAGCCTTTGACCGCACCTACCGTCAACCCGGAAATGAAGTAGCGTTGGAAGAACGGATACGCAAAGGCGACAGGAAGCACGATAACGATAGCTACTGCCATCCGGGCCGATTCCTTAGGCATCGTGGCCACCAGCTCGGCGTAGCTGATCCCCAGGCTCGAGGCATTTCGAGCCAGCGCGTCAACGTTGCTCATCAAGTTATTCAGCAGCGCCTGCAAGGAATACAGGTCCTGATTGTTGATATACAACATCGATTGGAACCAGTCATTCCAGTAACCAAAGCATAGGAACAAACCAATCGTAGCGATCACCGGCAACGAGATCGGCAGGATGATCGAGAAGAAGATCCGGAGTTGGCCGGCCCCGTCGATTTCCGCGGATTCAATTAACCCATCCGGAATCGTGCTTTTGAAGAACGTTTTACAGATGATGACATTAAACGAGGAGACCGCCAGAGGCAGAATCAACGCCCATACCGTATCTTTCAAACCCAGCATATTCGCATTGATATAGTAGCTGGAGACCAAACCGCCGTTAAACACCATCGGAATAAAAACGACCCAAGTCAGGAACCCCTTCAGCTTATAGTTCGGCCGGGACAGAACGTACCCCATTGAGGTGGTGAGCAGAATGCCCAGCACCGTTCCGACGATCGTAACGAAGACCGAGATCCCTAACGCCTGCAAAATGACCGTTCCTTGCTTGGCGATATACCCGTAAGCCTCTCCCGAGAACGCCGTTGGGATCAGGTGATACCCGTTCTCCCGGATCGATTGCTCACTGGACAGCGAGATCGACAACACCACCAGCATCGGCACGACGCATATCAAAGCCAGGAAGAAGAAAAGGAGATGAAGGAGCACGTTCACCCCTTTACTTGGACGATTAAATCGGTCCAGGCCGTTTTCATACACCGTTCTTGCTGCCATATCTGCACCTCCTTAAATCATCGCGCTGTCAGGATCGATTTTGCGAACCGTCCAGTTCGCGGCCAGAATCATCAGACAGCCCAGAACCGACTGTACGAAGGCTGCTGCCGAGGCCATCCCCACCGTTGCGGTTTTCAACTGCTTGTAAACCATAACATCAATGGTTGTGGTCACATTAAACAGGGAGTTGGAATCCCGCGGCACCTGGAAGAACAGCCCGAAATCGGTATAGAAAATGCGTCCCACCGCCAGGATGAACATCATGACGATGACCAGCTTCATCAGGGGAAGCGTAATGAACCGGGTCTGTTGCCAAAGGGTGGCGCCGTCGATGACGGCCGCTTCGTAGTAAGTTTTATCGATACCCGCGATGGTCGCCAAATACACAACCATGCCGTAGCCGAGTCCCTTCCACACATTCATAAAAATCAAGAAGTAAGGCCAATATTGCGGTTCCATGTACCAGTTAATGGGATCTACTCCCCAACCGGCCAGCATTTGATTCAAAATCCCTTTATCGAAGCTCAAGAACGCCCAGCCCACAGCCGAGACGACAACCCAGGAGAGAAAGTACGGCAGGAACATCATCGTTTGATACGCCTTGCCTGCCTTGCGGTTGTGAAGCATCCCGATCATCAATGCCAAGGCTACAGGGATCACAATTCCAAGAACGATAAAAATAATGTTGTAGCCGATCGTGTTTCGGATAATGATCCAGGCATCGTTGGACTTGAATAGGAACTCAAAGTTCTTGAGACCTGCCCATGGGCTCTTGAATACATTGCTCAGAAAACCGCCGGTGATTTTGAAGTTCTTGAAGGCAATGATGATACCGAACATCGGCAGGAAGCTGAACAAGATGTACCAGATTGTAGTTGGCAAAGCCAACAAGGTCAGCTCCGTGTCTTGCTTGCGCCAACGCGTCCGTAAGCGCTTTCCATTTAGCTTCGAGTCCATACGCGGTCACCTCTTTCCACTTCAGCTTGTTTTGTTCTGGATACCCTCATTTTATTGGAGAGATAGCGCTTTCATCCAGACAACAAACTTGAGACCATAGTCAAAAAACGTTAGGTTTACACACCAAAAAGGCCCGCTCAATGAGCGGGCTTTATCGATAACGCCATATTTTATTGATTGCGAATCAGGTAATCGAAGGCACCTAATGCTGCCGTCGCGCCAGATCCCATGGAAATGATGATCTGCTTGTAAGCCGTATTCGTGCAGTCGCCGGCGGCAAATACGCCTGGAATCGTTGTAGCTCCGCGGTTGTCGACGATGATCTCGCCCATCCGGGTGCGTTCCAGTGTGCCTTCCAGCCATTCGGTGTTCGGTACGAGACCGATTTGAACGAATACGCCTTCCAGCTCCAGATGCTTCTCTTCACCGCTTTCCCGGTCGATATAGGTCAGTCCGTTCACCTTGCTGTCGCCTGTGACTTCCTTCACTTGCGCGTTCTTAATTACAGTCGCATTTGGCAAGCTGTTCAGACGATCTTGCAGAACCGAGTCTGCTTTCAACTCTGACATGTATTCAAGCACGGTTACATGCGATGCGATGCCCGCCAGGTCGATGGCTGCTTCTACGCCGGAGTTCCCTCCGCCAACAACAGCCACACGTTTGCCTGCGAACAGCGGACCGTCACAGTGCGGGCAATAAGCCACGCCTTTGTTCTTGAATTCCGCTTCGCCCGGTACATTCATGTTGCGCCAACGTGCCCCTGTGGAGATGATCACGGTCTTGCTCTTCAGCACAGCACCGTTCTCCAATTCCACTTCAACCAAGTCGTTCTTGCGAAGACTCTTCGCCCGTTGCGACGTCATGATGTCGATGTCATATTCCTTCGCATGTTCTTCCAAGCTTGCTGCGAGCTTCGGACCTTCGGTATATTTCGTACCGATCAAGTTCTCGATTCCCAAGGTGTCGTTGACTTGGCCGCCGAAGCGTTCTGCCACGATTCCGGTACGAATGCCTTTGCGTGCAGCATAAATCGCTGCGCTGGCACCGGCAGGTCCGCCCCCGATCACAAGCACGTCGAAAGGTTCTTTGCCTTCAAACGCCGACGTGTCCGAGGCACCCAATTTCGCCAAAATATCCTCGACGGACATCCGGCCATTGCCAAACAACTCGCCGTTCAAGAATACCGTTGGCACAGCCATAATCTCTTTGCTCTCGACTTCATCCTTATAAGCCGCGCCGTCGATCATGGTATGGGAAATACCAGGATTTAGTACGCTCATCAGGTTCAACGCCTGAACGACGTCCGGGCAGTTGTGGCAGGACAAGCTCACATAGGTTTCAAAGCGGTATTCGCCTTTAATCGCTTTGATTTGATCAATGATATTTTGCTCTACCTTAGGTGGTCTTCCGCTGACTTGCAACAAAGCCAGTACCAGGGAAGTAAACTCATGGCCCAGAGGAACACCGGCAAAGGTGATGCCGGTGTCTTCCCCAACGCGATTTACGCTGAAGCTTGGGGTTCTGGGTAAACTCGTTTGCTCGACGGTAATTTTATCCGACATGGTGGACAACTCATTCACGAGGTCCAGCATCTCGTTCGAAACCGCATCGGTTCCGGCACTGACTTTCAGCAGAACATTCCCTTCCAGAAGCTGAAGATATTGCTCTAATTGTTGTTTAATGTCTGCATCCAGTTTCATAGTCGGTCTCCTTAGATTTTGCCTACCAAGTCAAGGCTTGGTTTCAAAGTAGCGGCGCCCTCTTTCCATTTCGCAGGGCACACTTCACCTGGATGGTTGTGAACGTATTGAGCAGCTTTGATCTTGTCGATCAGCGTGCTTGCGTCACGTCCGATACCACCAGCGGTAATTTCAATCGCTTGGATCACGCCGTTCGGGTCGATAATAAAGGTAGCGCGGTCAGCTACGCCTTCTTCTTCGATCAATACATCGAAGTTACGGGAAATTGTGTGAGTTGGGTCACCAATCATAATGTAAGTAACCTTGCCGATCGCTTCGGAGCTGTCATGCCATGCTTTGTGCACGAAATGGGAGTCCGTGGAAACGGAATATACTTCAACGCCAAGCTCCTTCAGAGTAGCGTAGTGATCTTGCAAGTCTTCCAGCTCAGTTGGGCATACGAAAGTGAAGTCCGCTGGATAGAAGCAAACAACGCTCCATTTTCCCTTGAAATCTTCGTTGGAAACCTCGATGAATTTCCCGTTGTGATAGGCTTGCGCTTTAAAAGGCAATACTTCTTTTCCAATCAACGACATGATTTGAACTCTCCTTTTATCTTTATTGTTTTCTTCTGGTTATTTATATTAATTATTATATGCTAATGATTCTCACTGTCAATTCAGTTCATCAAGTCTTCATAATTAATATACCCGGAATAGCCGAATCTAACCCCAGGCCGACAGACGCGTTCGCTCCCCTAGCGCCAAACGTTTTGATCGTACACTACTGATTTCCACCCAAAGGCCGGGAAATCCTTTCTTTCCGGTTATAGAATTATTTAATGAGATCTTGGTTTGATCTTTGAGCAGCCTAAAGCTATCAAAATATGAAAACCAAGCTTGAGGGGACGGGGAATGAAACCCATCTTCTCTCTAAAATACTCCCACGCCGGGCGATTCCCCCGTCTTGAGTTGCACTCGCCGCAGGAGGCAATAAGGTTGCGCGGCAGATCCGAACCGCCCTTGCTGGAGGGGATCAGATGATCCACCGTTGTTGCAGGCTGTCCGCACCATAGGCAAGTGTAACGGTCTCTTTTTAAGGCGATCTTCCGATATTTCCGGAACAGAAAAGGGTTGTATAACAACTGAATGGTCTGCTCATTAATCCAAACGGCACGCGATCGATTCACCTCCCGCCAAGCTCGGTCCAGGGTACAAGGGGTTAATTCCCGACCATCTGTATTCAGTACCGTAATCATCACCAGCTCCTCCTTAACGATAGGGTCTCTCCGACAGGGCCAGACATTCCCTCATCCCCTTGGAACTTCGTTCCATATAGAAAAAAGCACCCCTAAGGGTGCTAACTATAAAGCGATTATTCCATTAATCATCCTCCGGCAAGCTCTCGACTGCCGTAAAGAAAACATCAAGCAGCTCCATCCCAAAATTCGTTCTGACATATTCAGAGATCCGATCCAGCTCTTCCCGGCTGTCATACTCCAGGCAGGGACGCCCTTCGCTCCACAACACCCGGCATGTAAATAAACTCCGAACCTTCTCAATGACCACGTCTTGATCTACGGGTCCCCGATGAACAGCCATACTACTTGCCCCTTTTTACCAATGTGATTCCTGCGGCCTGTGCCGCTTCATTATTATCTAAAATTTTAACGACTGTCATCTATGATAATCCTCACATGGGCGAATATCGGCTTAGGAAGTACTTTGAAGCACCGTCTCTTGCTCCACCGGCTCTACCTGATCTTCCCCCTCGAAATTCTCATCCTGCTGGTAGTATTCTCGAAGCTCATCCTGGGCAGTTTCCTCCGCTAACGGCACGCAGTGACGATAGGCGGCACGGCTGATGACATGGGCGGCCACCGGAGCCGTCAGAAAGACGAAGAAGATCCCCAAGATCAGGCGAATACTGAAATAGCCTTCGGCGATGATAAAATACAGCAAAGTGCCAACCATAGCGCACAGCACACCCAATGTAGAACTTTTCGATGCAGCATGAGACCTTGTGTACACATCCGGTAAACGCAAATTGCCAATCGCGCTAATCAAGCTGAAGACAGCCCCCGCGAGGATCAGAATCGCCCCTACAACTTCACCGCTTCCGCTCAATGACCGCACCCCTTTCCATAAACCGGGCAAACGCCACCGTTCCGATGAAGGATAAAATCCCAATCAGCAAGATAAGATCAAAGAACGCATGCGTATGCAGCAATACCGAGAATACCGCGATACTCGCAATTAAATTGATGCTGATGGAATCCAGCGCCATGATCCGATCCACACTGGACGGACCTTTGACGACGCGGTACAAGTTAGCTAAGATCGCCGCCAGTAACAGACATAACGCGATGATCAAGATCGTCTGAAAAATCATTTCCGGGTCACATCCTTTATCGCTTTCTCGAACACGGATTTGGACTTCAGTACCGACTCTTTGGACTCTGGCATATTCAGTCCGTGAATGTATAGTGTCTTCGCATCCGGGGTAATCTCCATCACAACGGAGCCCGGTGTCAGACAGATCAACAAGGACAACAGGGTCACTTCCAAATCCCCTTCCAAATCCGTCTCCACCTTAAAGATCCCCGGCTTCACATCGACTTTGGGACGGAGCACGTGCTTCATCACCATCATCGACGAGATCACCAGTTCATAAATGAAGATCACAAATAGCTTGCCTACCGCTGCCAATGTAAAGAGGTAGAACGGCTTATTAAAGAAGCGGCGGATGCAAAATAGGATAAACACCCCGGCGATGTAACCGCCAATAAAGTTGATAATGCTCGTTTCATCCTGCAGAAACATCCACAGATAAGCAATAAAGATGTTAAGCAGCACCTGAATGGGCATGGCTGTCCCCCCTTTAATCCATCACAGCATGGATATATCGATTTGGATCAAGCAATTCCTGTGCCGCTTGGGTCACATAACCCGCCACCCCTTCAGCACCAATCCCTAAAGCCAGGCTAGCAGCGGTCAACAGCGCGATCGGAAGGATAAGCCCCTTGGTCGTACCCTTCTCATCATCGACGCACAGAATGGTCTCCCCCCAGAAGACGCTCATGAACAATTTGATCATGGAATATAGAATCAACATACTGGCGGCCAGACCGATGCCCCCTAGCCAATAATCCCCAGAATCGAAGGTTCCTTGAATCGTAAACACTTTGCCGAGGAAGCCGCTGAGCGGGGGAATGCCCACCATCGATAATGCGGCGATCAGGAACATCCAACCTAATTGTGGGTGAAGTCGAATCAGACCACTGATGTTTTGTAACCTGCTGGTCCCCGTCAGATAGACCACCGTCCCGCCGATGAGAAAGATCAAGGCCTTGATCAGAATATCGTGCATCAAATAGTAGATAGAGCCCATCATGCCTTCCTCTGTCATCGAGACCAGACCAAGCAGGATAAACCCAACACTGATAATCACATTGTAGGTGAGGATTTGCTTCAAATCCCCGAAGCCTACCGCCCCAAGCCCTCCAAGAATCATCGTTACCGCCGCCAAGATTCCTATGGTCAAATGAGTGATCTGCGGCTCATGATAGAAGATGAGCGTAAACATCCGAAAGATGGCATAAATCCCCACCTTGGTGAGTAGCGCCGCAAAGATGGCCGCAATGGCGGTAGGCGGTACGCTATAGGAACCTGGCAACCAGAAGAAGAGCAACAACCCAGCCTTTAAGGCGAACACGATCAGGAACAGCAAGGCTACGGTGGTAATCAACCCGTCCTGACCAGCCTCAGCGATCCGGATCGACAAGTGGGCGAGGTTTAACGTGCCTGTCATCGAATATAAGTAGGCAACCCCCATTAGGAAGAACGCCGAAGCGATAATGTTCGTGAAAATGTATTTTAGCGCTTCACGAAACTGCCGCCGTGCTCCCCCCATCGTGATCAACACATACGACGCGACCAGAAATACTTCGAAGAAGACATATAAATTAAATAAGTCCCCTGTCAGAAAAGACCCGTTCACGCCGGCAATCAAGAACAAAAACAACGGATAAAAATAGAGCTTCTCCTGTTTCCGCCCGATCGACGGGAAGGCATACAGCAAACACCCGATCGAAACCACCGAGGTGGCAAGCAGCAGTAACGCGCTAAACATATCGCCAACGAAGCTAATGCCGTAAGGGGCTTCCCAACCGCCGAGCTGCAGCGTCTGAATCCCACCCGTCTGGATCTGGTGAATGAGCAGGATGGATACCGCACACGTCGCCAACAGAGCAAGCAAGCTAAGGAACCGCTGAAGCCGGAGGTTTTTTTGAAAAACAATGAGAAGCATCCCCATGATCAGGGGAATAATCACCGGACCAATCAACCAGTTATTCATGCTCATGTCCCCTTAATCGCTCCATGTCATCTGTCCCGAAATGTTGATAGGCCCGATAACATAAAACTAAAACCAGTGCCGTCACGGCAAAGTTAATGACGATGGCCGTCAAGATCAAAGCTTGAGGCATCGCATCTGTAAAACCGGCTTCCTTCTCGCCCAACAGGGGGGCGCTCCCCCGCTTCAGCCCGCCGGAGGTAAGCAGCAATAAATTTACCGCATGGCTCACAATCGACGTTCCCAACACAATGCGAAGCAATTGCTTGGATAAGATCAAATAGGTGCCGATCGATACGAGTATCCCGACGAGTATGACGATGAGTGTCTCCATATTTATCGATCCTCACTTATGCTTAGAATGATATTTACCGCCGTCCCTATGACCGCGAGGGCAACCCCCGTATCAAAAATCAGCGCGGAGGCCAGCTCAGTATCCCCGAATATCGGCAATTCGACGTGGCCGAAGGTTTGAGTTAGAAACGGCTCGCCGAAGATCACCCCGGCCATGCCGGTGAACACGGCGATCAGCACCCCAATCGCCGCGAGCTTCTTAAAATCCATGCGGATGTTCTCTCTCACCTTCTCGATCCCATAGGACAAGTACAGGAGAACAATGGCCGATGCCGTGCTCAGCCCGCCGATAAATCCGCCGCCCGGATGATGATGGCCGTTCATGAACAGGTAAATCGAAAAGGTTAAGATAATGACGGCCGCCACGCGGGTGACGCTTTTTAAAATCACATCATTCGGTTTCATTGGGTTCCCTCCTTTTGGAACGCTGATGAACCAAGAGATAGACGCCCAGCCCGGCGATCGTCAGCACGGATATCTCCAGCATGGTGTCAAAGCCGCGGAAATCCACGAGGATGGCGTTGACGATATTTTTGGCCCCGGCCAGCTCATAGGCATTTTCGAAAAACGAGGTGATTGGCTCGAACAGCTTATGTCCGTTCGCAGCTAAAGCCAAGAGACTTACCGTTAATCCCATCGCCATGGAAATGATCAGATTCGTCAGCTTAAACGATAGTCGTTCGATGCTCTTCTTCAGCTTCGGTAAATGGTAGAAGCACAGCAAGAACAGAACCGTGGTCACCGTCTCCACCACCATTTGCGTTAATGCCAAATCAGGAGCCCTGAAGATGACGAAGAACATCGAAATCATATACCCTATCGCCCCCAAAGCTACAATTGCGACGATACGATTCGAGGCGAACAAGACGGTGAAGGCCGCGATGATCATTGCCACCACCAGTCCGGCTTCGAAGATCCCGATAGGAGCATCCTTGGAGAAATCAAGACTCAAGCCATAGAATCCTAATAGGGAAGCCATTAGCAATATCACAAAAAATGAAAAGATATAAATGAGATAATGTCTCAGCGAACCCGTCATATATCCATCGGTCAGCGATCGCGAGAACTTCTCGGATCCTTCCAGCCCCTGATTAAACCAGTGATTTAGCGTCAGCTTCTGCGGGAAGCTTCGAAGGGCCGGAATCCATCGTTTCGTTGTCCGAAAGAGGAATACCCCCAAGAGGATGACGCCCACGGTCATCAGCAATTCAAGGTTTAGGCCATGCCACGCACTGATTTTGAGATCATAGGCCGTCACAGACATCATCGGCAATACCGCGTTCAAAGCGGGCGTTAAAATATATTTTCCGAGAACATTCGGGAAGAAGAAAATCACAATCACGAGCACACCCAAAACGATCGGTGAGATCAGCATTCCCAAAGGGGCTTCATGCACTTCTTTCATCAATCGTTCCGGACGGAAGCTGCCGCCGAAGGTTTTGAAGATAAAAATCATACAATACACAAAGGTGAATATGCTGGCTACCCAAGCCACGATCGGGAACAATAAGCCGATATGGCTAAGCCCAAAGATTCCCGCCTCAGCAACTTCATTGACCGCTGCAAAGAACATTTCCTTACTCAAAAAGCCGTTAAATGGCGGTAACCCAGCCATCGATAGACCGCCAACCAAGGCGATCGTAAACGTCACCGGCATCACCTGCAGCAAGCCGCCCAAATAGCGAATATCCCGCCGACCGGTCTCATGGTCAATAATGCCCACGACCATAAACAAGCTGCCTTTAAACGTGGAGTGGTTAAACAAATGAAATAGGGCGGCAAAGGTGGCTACCGTAAAGACCGTTCCGCTCTCCCCAGGCCCAAAATAAACTGCCAGCGAGCCGATCCCTAGCAAACACATGATCAATCCTAATTGACTGATCGTAGAATAAGCTAAGAGCGCTTTAAGATCGGTCTGTCTGAGCGCACTTAAGGAACCGTAAAGCAGCGTAATCAGCCCCACACCAGCGACCAGCCAGAACCAGACCGAGCTGCCGCCAAAGATCGGTGTCATTCGCGCCACCAAGTAAATGCCTGCCTTCACCATCGTTGCGGAATGGAGATAGCTGCTGACCGGAGTGGGTGCTTCCATCGCATCCGGCAGCCATATGCTAAAGGGGAACTGTGCCGATTTCGTAAATGCCCCCAATAACACGCACAGCATTGCCGGAATAAACAAAACATGATTTTGAATCAAATCCACGTTCGCAATCAATTCTCGAATGCTGTAGGTATCCGCCATCATAATCAACATAATGAATCCCGCTAACATGGCGATTCCGCCAAACACGGTTATCAACATCGCCTTCAACGCGCCTTGTCGGGAGCTTCGCCGCTCAAACCAATACGAGATCAATAAGAACGAGGACACGCTGGTCAACTCCCAGAAGCCGTAGAAGACCAGCAGGTGATCCGAGAATACGACGCCTAGCATGGCCCCCATGAACATCAGCAAATAGATGTAGAAGTTATGAAGCGCCTCCCGCTCCTTGGACATATAGAAGACCGAATAGAGAATAACCAGAGCCCCTACACCCGAAATCAGAAGCCCAAATAGGAGACCTAGTCCATCCACATAAGAAGTTAACTGGATATCTAACGTCGGAATCCACGGCAATGTATAGACATAGGTTTTCCCGCCTGCAACATCAGGTATATATTGTAATAAATAGACGAAGATGGATAGGGGGATAATGAGCACGAACCATCCTGTATGGACTTGACGATTCAAGTATTTATACAGAAAGGGTACGAGTATAGCACTTAACAACGGAAGAAAAATGAAGGTATAGAATGTAACCAAGCGCAATCCTCCTTACCTGAGAATCAATCTGACGATTATACGATTTGACGGGGGATGAAACATCCATTATAGTCGTACGTAGTTTATTGCAGCGCTCTATTATTATCCTTTGAGGTGAATAATACAAAATGGATCATCCATGTAATGAAAGTGTTCTGGTTTGCGTTTATTATGGGCCGAACGGAGAACGACTAATCAAACGTGGTTGCAAAATTGCTAACCTGATGAAGGCCCCGCTATATATACTGACGGTAGATCCCAAACCCTTCGACGAATTGGATGCAGATAAGGTATTTCATATCGAACAGTGGAAAGAGTATGCCAATTCCCACCCGACAGCACAGTTTATTATGAAGGACAATGAAAGCCGCCCTGTATATAAGGTCATTGCCGAAGTGGCTCGGGAGAAGAACATTACTCAAATCATCCTTGGACAGACGGCCCAGAGCCGTTGGGAACAAATGACGAAAGGGTCCATTATCAATGCCTTGATCCGGGAGATCCCCTTTGTGGACCTGCATCTGATTTCCGTTGCCCGTTATATTCCCGACGAGGAAGGGATTTATGAAAAGGGAGTTCGTGCTTACTTGATTAAAGACGGCGATCATTTTACCTTAAGCTTCAACCACCTCAAGGATGCCGAATATGAAGGGATTTTCTTCAAGGAAGCCAATACGGATTTCGATAATGGCATCTTCCGCTTTATGAAGGACGCTGAAACGCTTCAGGTCTTGGTCAAAGACGGAATCGTCAACGAACTCAAAAATGTGGACATTCAAACCGCGATGAATCGGGTCGCCGTAGAAGAACAGTAGGAAAAAGGGAATATTAACGAATGAGGGATAACAGACTCTCCGCATGCTTTATGTGGAGAGTTTTTTTGTGATTTGTCATGGCCAAACGGGAATGTTACAAATTAACGTCCACTTTGATCGGCAACCTTTCATTTTTATCAATCCCTAAATACTTTAAGGTTTCAGCGGTAGAGTGATGATGCAAGATCGACTTAATGATCGAGATGGCCACCCCTTTATAGTAGGCATGATAACCAAAGGTCTTGCGCAAAGTATGCGTTCCGATCTTCTCCGAAATGCCCACCTCTCTGGCCGAACGATTAATAATGCGATAAGCCTGCTGGCGGGTAATCGGCCGGCAATCCTTCTTGGACTTGAATAAGTAGTCCCCTGGCTGCCAATCGATCATGCTCAAATACTCCTTCAAAATTTCCCCGATATTGCAGTTGAGATAATGCGCCTGGTCTTCCCCTGTTCGTTCATTCTTCACGTAAAGGAACTGCTTCGGCTTCTCCCCGTCCCACACATCCTCGACTGTCAGACTAAGCAAATCGATCAAACTGATGCCTGTATTAATCCCCAGCACGAACAGTAATAAGTCTCGAACCGAATGTTTACGCAACTCCTCCTTCATCGCCTGAATGGTTTCAAGGTCTCGAATCGGATTAACAAACTCCACAGAGAATCCCTCCGCATAATGTTACATAATTTAATACTAACATACATTAAGTAACATCTCAATGGATGAGTGACTAAGATTCACCACACCGCCTATACCTTTAAAACAGGTATAGACAAAAATGAAAGAGGCCCCTCCATGTTTCAGAAATGGCCTCAAAAAAGACAACGAACCGTTATTCATATTTCAATAGTTGTCCAAAAGTTGTCCCTTTATAATAGATAAAAACAAAATCACGAAGGTGAAAAGGATGACAAACATTTTTTATGTCGAGTACGATGCAACACATAACAGCCAGTTTGTCTTTGACATTCCGAATGGACATGATTGTTGGTTATTAGTCATCACGCAAACTCCCGCATTATTTTGGGTAGAGGGAAGCTTGAAGGAATATCCGCCCCACTGTGCAGTGCTTTATAAGCCGCATCAAAAAATATATTACCGGGCTTGTGCTGAACAATATATCAATGACTGGATCCGCTTTGAAACCGATGAACCTTACGTGATTGAATCCTCTTTGCCCTTTGGAATTCCCTTTCCATTAGATGACCCTGAATACTGTCACAAGCTGTTCCAGCTGCTGGTCATCGAGAACTCATTCAACAAAGACTACAGGAGATCGTCCATTGATCATCTGCTCCGAACGCTGTTTAATAAATTGCTGGAGTCTTACTTCCGCGAAGACATTGCTCCTCAGCACTATAACCTGATCAAGCTGCGGGCAGCCATTCATAATAACCCTGCCCACCCCTGGACCGTGTCAGAAATGGCTGAAATTTTGAGCATCAGCCCAGGGTATCTTCAAGTCATCTACAAGAAGACCTTCGGACTTTCTTGTATGGATGATGTGATTCAATGCCGCATTCGCTTAGCTAAAGAATACCTCATACATAGTCACTACACAGTTGCAGAGATTGCGGAACGGTGCGGATATCGAAATGTAGAGCACTTCTGCAGACAATTCAAGCAAATGACCGGTACCTCGCCAAGGAAATATCCCAAGCTCAATACCGGTCCAAATATAAATAGAGATGATGATAAGACCAAATCATTGGAAATTAACCTTTGATGCCGGTCATGGTGATCCCCTGAACAAAATACTTTTGCCCGATAAAGAATAAAATGAGTACGGGAATGACCGTAATTAAGGATACCGCCATCAGCATCTGAATCTGTGAGGAACCGAAGGAATTCTGGAAAAATTGCAAACCGATTGCCAGTGTAAAGTTATGATCACTGTTTAAATAGATCAGTGGAGACATGTAGTCATTCCAATGGAAGGTCACCGACATGAGACCCACCGTAATCAAAGCTGGTTTGATAGCAGGCAGCAATATTTTGTAATAGATCTGAAAAGCATTAGCGCCGTCAATATATGCGGCTTCATCTAGGTCTTTCGGAATCGTCTTGAAGAATTGCCGCAGCAGAAAGATATTAAACGCACCTCCACCAAAAAAGGAGGGAATAATCAAAGGCATTAACGTGTCCAACCAGCCCAGCTTGGTAAACAAGAGGTAGGTCGGAACCAGAGTCACCTGACTGGGGAGCATCATCGTCGCAAGCACGACAGTAAACAGTACACCGTTAAACCGGGATTTAAATCGTGCAAAGCCATAAGCGACCAAAGAAGCCGAAATAACGGTTCCTAGCGTGGCAAGCACCGTTACGGTTAGGGTGTTCAATGTATACCGGGTGAAATCCGCATACTGCCAACCTTCAACGAAGTTATTCCATGTGAACGTCTTCGGAATGATTTTGGGAGGCAGGGTATAAGCTTCTGAAGGAATTTTAAGAGCAGTGGAAATCATCCATATAAATGGGAAGATAAAAATAACAGCTACGACCGTTAACACCAAATAACTCAACACGGCGGTAATCCGGTCGGTGGTTTTTTTACTTCTATAATAAGCCTCCATGGCTGCACCTCTCATATTAGTTATCGTAATATACCCAGTGTCTGGAGGTCCGGTTTACGATTTGAGTAATAATCATGATGACGATAAACAATAACCAGGCCAAGGTCGAAGCGTAACCCATCTCGTAATATTTAAAGCCGCTGTTGTAAATATGCATCATATACGTATAGGTTGCATAGCTGGGACCGCCTTCGGTCAAAATGTAGGGCTGCATAAAAATTTGGAAGCCGCCGATGATCCCCATGACCAGGTTGAAATAAAGCGTTGGCGTTACCAACGGCAAAGTAATCCGGGTGATTTTCACGAAACTGTTGGCCCCATCTATTTCAGCACTTTCATACAGGGCTTCCGGTATATCCTGCAGTCCTGCGAGAGTAATGATAATGGAATTGCCAATCGTCCAAATCCCCATAATGATAATCGCCGGCATCGCCCATCTGGTATCACTCAACCAACTAGGCCCATTGATGCCGAACAGAGATAGAAAATAATTCACAAGTCCAAATTGGGAGTTGAAAATCCATCCCCAGAGCAACGTCACCGCAACACCAGAGGTGATATAGGGAATGTAGAAGCTGGTTCGAAAGAAGCCCACTCCCTTGAGCTTTTGATTGAGCAACAGGGCAATCCCAAAAGATGCGAACAAGCTAAGCGGAACCGAAACGAGCACAAAGTAAAGCGTATTAACCAATGAACGGTAAAACAGTGTGTCCTCCTTGAAGGCCCTGACTAGATTGGCCAAGCCGATGAATCGGCCGGATCCGGCCATATCCATATTGGTGAACACTAAGATAATAGAGAAAACCATGGGATATAGGGTAAAGATCAAAAAACCCAAAAGCCATGGCGAAGTGAAGAGAAAGAAGTGCTTCTCCTCTCTTTTGGGGATTCTAATTTTTTGCACCTTCATTCTTTCGCCTCCGTGACTGCCTTCGCTTGAGATTATAGGAAGGGAGGATTCACGAATCCTCCCTTTCATCAACAGTTCATTCTTCTTTTGCTATGAATTATTTACTTTGATGGATCGAGTCAAAAGCGGCCTGGATTTGTGAAGCAAAGGCTCCTGCTGCTTCCTCTGCAGATTTGCCCTGAACCGTAACCTCCTGCCAGACCTGCTCATACAGATCGCCAGCTTTAGCGATGGATCCGCCCCAAGGGAACGTTATCGCATCCTGCAACCCCGTCACAAAATCCAACATGGAGATATCCGTTCCTTCAATCTTCAAGTTAGCGAATGTAGTATCGGCCGACTCCTTAAGTGCCGGAAGATTCACCTTACTGTACAGATCGCCTACCTCTTTATTGAGGGAAACCGTTTTAATATAAGCCCATGCAGCTTCTTTATTCTTGGAGTCTTTGTTCATCGCAAATCCCGTTTGGAATTTAATGTTAACCGTTTTTCCGGACGGATCCTTTGGCGGCATGACGATTCCCCATTCGAAGTTGGACCCGATATTTTTAGCAATCGTCGAGGCTTCAAAGAGACCAAGTGGATACATCGCTGCTTTCCCCGCCGCGAACATCTGATCCATCGGCATACTCTTGGCGGCAGCATCATCCGGCATCGCTTTAGCTTTCACGAGGTCGCCAAACAATTGGTATCCCTTCAGTGTATTTTCATCATCCAGTGTCTGCTTGGTCCAATCTTCATTATACGGCGCTCCACCGTAGACAAATGGGGCAAAGCTTTGCAAGATCCAGTGAGATACAATCCCATAAATTCGATTGGCTCCTTCACCTGAAGAAACCTGTTTTGCGATATTCGCAAAGTCATCCCAAGTCCAGTCGTTTGTCGGGTACGGAACACCTGCTTTGTCAAAAATTTCTTTATTATAGGCAATCATAAAGTCCGAAGCAGTTGCCGGCATGCCTTCGCGTTTTCCATCCGGATCCACATATCCTCCGTCAACGCCTTCTGTAAACAGGGCCTCAAGATCTAGCTGATCCCTTTCAATGTATGGGTTCAGATCTTCAAACCACTTGGTCCGCAGCCCCTTCCAGTCTGGAGACATCATGATCACATCACCGGCATTTCCTGCGGCCAGGGCTGCATCCAGCTTCACATCAACATTGTCCGCCGGAAGCCATACTTCATTCACCTTCACTTTAGGATATAGCTTCTTGAAGACCTTCGTAGCATCTTTTCGAGATTGAAGCTCCTCTCCGCCGCCCCATCCGAATACTGTAATTTCTCCTGAAATTTCTTGCTCTGAATTAGCACCATTCCCTGCAGCAGAGTCATTTCCTGTAGCCGTGTCACTTCCTGCAGCAGTGTTCCCCGCCTGATTACTGTTGCCGCCTCCGCAGGCGGTGAGTCCAGTCATGAAGACGACGATGAATAAAATGAGCAAATATTTTTTCATATGCAGATCCCCCTTTGCCGGATTCACGGATATGTGTTTCAAACGACAAATGAACATTAAGTCCTAAGTGGATTCCCTTGCATGATAATTGATCTATTCTTATTCCAGTACATTTAGCCTACGCCCCCGACCCAGCAGACACCTCCCATTTCATTAGCTTGGTTGTTCTTTTGCACTGATAGCGCTTCCAATGCTATTTAAAAAATAAAGCTTTTGCCTATTTGAAAACAATGATCTATCCTTATTGATTTTTGATATATAATCATATTTAAAATTTTACATTAATAGCAGCATTTCGGTTTTTTATAAAAAAGACGCCTCCGTTTCAGCAATATCTGCTGATCGAAGACGTCTATTCGAAGCAACTCAATTATCAAAATCTAGTTTAGCAAGCTGTTGCCAGCTAACTCCATTAACTCACGGATTGTCACAAACCGATACCCCTGGTCAGCCAATTCCGCAACAAGCACCCGAACGGCCTCAACTGTCTGAGTACGATCGCCATACCCGTCATGGAACAGGAAGATGCTGCCGTTATCAACAGTCGCCCTCGTCTGCTCCAAGATGTACTCTACGCCGGGTTGGGGCTGTTCCCAGTCCTTGGCCTCGCCATTGACGCAACCAATCACATCGTATCCGAACTCAGCTGCAAGCGAGAACACATCCTCATTCACGGCAAAATAAGGTGGTCTGAAACTCGAGGGATGACGCCCGGTCACACGTCGAATCCGCTCGCTCGCCTGTTTGATTTCCCCGCGCGCTTCCCCTTGAGTCAACAGCGTTAAATCAGGATGCGAATACGTGTGGTTCCCAATCTCATGCCCAGCGGCATGAACTTCCTTGGCGAGTTCTTCAAATGCATCCACCTCTTGACCAATCATGAAAAATGTCGCCTTCCCATTCACCTTCCGGAAAATATCCAGCACTTGTCTCGTAAATACGGGATGGGGCCCATCGTCGAACGTAAAGGCGACGACCTTCTCTCGGGTGGGGACCCGATGCACCAACGAACCATTGGACATGATGGTATTCCTCCGATTATCCGCGTTTTAACTCGCTTAATGTCTTCTAACCTCTCTCATTTCTCTCTAGGAAAACGACAACACCACCACCGACATCGGCGGCAATTTGACCGACAAGCTGCCTTCATTTACATCAGTAAACCCGTCAAAATCTTGCGGCTTCACCGTCTCTGGCTGATCAAAGGTATTGTGGGCATTCATATCCGTGTGGGTTAGGATGCGGCCCGTGACCTTCTTGGCCTCTCCCAATCCGCGCAACCGCAGCGTGACATCTGCCTGCTGATGCGGGTGAACGTTGCACAGACTGATGTCGATGGTGCCGTCTGCCCGTTTAGAGGCCGAACCGCTAACTTGAGGGATGGTATCCTCACCCATACGGTACTCGTCTGTCTCAAGGTGAAGCGCGAGGGCTTCCGCATCCTGATGGACCTTGAACATTTCAAAGACATGGTAGGTCGGAGTCAGTAACATCTTCTCGCCTTCGGTTAAGATCATCGCCTGCAGGACGTTTACGGTCTGGGCAATGTTCGCCATATGGACGCGATCGCAGTGACGATGGAAGATGTGAAAATGCAAGCCGGCGACGAGCGCATCCCGCATGGAGTTTTGCTGGTACAGGAAGCCGGGATTCGTGCCTGGCTCAACCTGGAACCAATTCCCCCATTCATCAATAATCAGCCCAATTCGTTTCTGCGGATCATATTGGTCCATAATCGCCGAATGGCGCTTGATTAACTCGTCCATATGAAGCGCCAGCTTCATCGTCTCAAACCATTCGGCCTCATCGAAGCCCAGCGCAGGGCGTTTGACCTCAAATCCACCCGGTACGGTATAGTTGTGCAAGCTGAGTCCATCCATCATCGGACCAGCTAGACGCATTAGCGTTTCCGTCCAATGGTAGTCATCGACATTGGCGCCCCCCGCTATTTTATAGATCCGGTTCTTCCCATAATTTCGGACATACGTTTGATACCGGCGATATTCGTCAGCGTAATACTCCGCCCGCATATTGCCGCCGCAGCCCCAGTTCTCGTTGCCGACGCCAAAGTACTTCAATTTCCATGGCTTCTCCCGCCCATTTTCTCGGCGCCAGTTGGCCATTGGCGATTCACCATCGAAGGTCATATACTCGACCCACTCTTGCATCTCTTGCACGGTGCCGCTCCCGACATTACCGCAAATATAAGGCTCTGCACCAAGCAGTTCACACAAATCAAAAAATTCATGCGTGCCGAAGTGGTTATTCTCCACCACGCCGCCCCAGTGGGTGTTCACCATCCGCTTGCGTTGCTCTCGCGGCCCGACGCCGTCCTTCCAGTGGTACTCGTCGGCAAAGCAGCCGCCCGGCCAGCGAAGCACCGGGATGTTCAAACCACGTAACGCCTCCACCACATCGTTCCGGATGCCTCGGGTATTCGGAATCGGCGAATCCTCGCCAACCCAAATCCCTTCATATATACAACGGCCGAGATGCTCAGCGAAATGTCCGTAGATATGGCGACTGATCGTTCCAACGGTCTGGTCAGCACTTACCGTCATCGTTGCCTTCATCGCAAGTTTCTCCCTTCACGCCTGTAATTGTCTTATCCTTTCACTGCACCTGCAATCATGCTCTGTTGTACTTGCTTGTTTAAGAGCAAATAAATGATCACCGTTGGGATGGTTGTGATCATAAGCCCGGCCCCAATAATGCCCCACTGCGTAATGTAGGTTCCGACCATCGACATCATTCCCACTGTTAATGTTTGATAATGCGTGTCATTAATGAATGTCACCGCAAACATCAGTTCATTCCAGCAGGAAAGGAAGGTAAAGATCGATACGGTGGCAATCGCCGGACGAATCAACGGAAGAATAATGGAGAAGTACGTTCTGTAGACACCGCACCCGTCCATCACCGCAGATTCTTCGAGTTCGCGAGGGACGCCTTTGAAGAAGCTTCCCAGAATGAACACCGCCATGGGAATCCCAAACGCCACATACGGGATAATCAGCGACCAGTAAGTATTCAGCAAGTGCAAGCTCTTCAACACCATGAACAGCGGCAGCAAAGCCGCATGAATGGGAACCATCATCCCAAGCAGAATTAAAGTCATCGTTGCGTTGCTAAGCTTCCAATTCATTCTCGTGATGGCGTAAGCGGCCATCGAGGAGAGAATCAGCACCAGGATGATAGAGGCCGCAGTGACCAACACGCTGTTGCCGAAATAATTCATCACATTACCATCAGATAACGCTTTGGTATAGTTACTCCATAGAAGCTTCTTCGGGAAACCCGCGACATCGCCGCTGAAGATTTCACTATTGTCTTTCAACGAGAAGAACGCCAGCCAAATAAGGGGATAGACCTGAACGAACGCTACGATGATGAGAAAAAATTGCAACAGGAATTTTCCCAAGAAGACTCGCTTGGGCAACCTTACTTCTGCAGTATTCAATATGCTCCCCCCTATTCGGTCTTGAAGAATTTATTAATCAGAATCGTAAACACCAAGCATTCTAGAATAATAAAGACAGATACCGCGCTGCCATATCCATATCTGTACGTATTAAAAATAGTCGTGTACATCAACGTGCTTGGTACCTCAGTAGCAAACAGCGGCCCGCCGCCCGTAAGTACATATACCAGATCAAAGACTTTGAAGGCTCCGATAATGGAGAAGACAAGACATACTTTCAATATAGGCCTCATCAGCGGGATTGTAATGGAGAAGGCCGTCCGAATACGGGAAGCTCCGTCCATTTTCGCCGCTTCGAAGATTTCCTGCGAGATCGATTTCGCTCCGGCATACATCAGGAGCATATGATAACCGACATACTGCCAGAGGGTTGGAATGAAAGAAGCCGCGAGTGCGGTCTTCTTCTGACCGAGCCAGTCCTGGGCTAATTCAGACAAACCAATATTCTCAAGCAATGTATTTAAAAGGCCGTAATCCGCATTGTAGATTTTGGACCATAATTGCGCGATCACAACGGTGGAGATCAGTACCGGAATAAAGTACACCGTTCTATAAAAGCCCTCGCCTTTGACCGAAGATGCCAAAATCAAGGCAAGCAACAGAGAAATCGGCAATTGAATGAAAACAGACGCTGCCGCAAACAGGAAGGAGTTTCGGATCGACAGTAAAGCCCGGGAATCCGTAAACATCTCCACATAATTATCTAGTCCAACAAACGTTCCCTTACCGACGCCATTCCAATCCAATACGCTATAATAACTCGATACGAAAATCGGAACTAAGACGATCCCGCAAAAAATGAGAAGGGTAGGAAGCACAAATATCGCGATCGCTTTCTTATTGGAAAAAACTGTGTTCATGTGAGTTCTCCTCTCAAAGATGTGGTCAGGGATCCCCCTGACCACATCTGGTTTGAGATTATACTAGAATCAAAGTTTGAGTTCCGTCGGTTGGAGCTGCGCCATCTGTTTACAGAACTCTTCCGGCGTAATGTCACCAGCAAGAAGCGATGCAATCAAGTTCTTATGCGTTTCCGCAGATTCGGCAGGGAGAATATTATCCCACCAGGTAATAAACGAAGTCGCTGTCGACATAATCTCGGCAGCCGAACGATCCAGCGAAGAGAGGCTCGATGTGTCTAGTCCATCGATTTTCCAGCTTGGGAGACCCGCTCCTGCCAGATAGCCTTGCGTTCCGAGCTGTTCACTCAAATACATCAAGAAATCAACGGCTTCTTTAGGATGCTTCGTGTTGCTGCTGATGTAGAAACCATCCACCGCTCCGCCAAAAATTTCCGTCACCTTACCTTTACCATCTTCAAATACAGGGAATGGAACGACTTGAACCTTGCCTTTTGTCGCCGAGGACGGATCCTCAATGCCTGCATTTACCCAGTTCGCTTGGAACATCATCGCACCGCTGCCCGCATTAAATGCCCCCAGCATCTCGTCATAGCTCATGCTCAACATGCTGCTGTTGAATGCCCCAACCTTCGCGAGTTCCTGCATTTTGGCAGCTGCAGCGACGAAATCCGGCGAATCCCATTTGGATGGATCTTTGAAGGCTTCGATCACCGCATCATATCCTGCCTGACGCATCGCGATAATGTCATACCAATACATGCCCGGCCAGCGGTCTTTCTCGCCGATCAACGCCGGTGTAATTCCTGCTGCCTTCAATTTCTCTACCGCATCAAGCAGTTCGGTATAAGTGGTTGGAATTTTGGCTCCCGCTTTATCGAACAGCTCGGTATTCACATAGAGATTGGCAATATGGGTGTAAACGGGGAGAGTATAAATTTTGCCGTCGGTTTCAATCGCTTCGGCCATCCCCGGCCCCATCTTGGACTTGATTTCATCTGTCAAATAGCTGGAGATTTCCAGCACGTTGCCGGATTCAATGTAAGGCTGCATGAAGCTTCCGCCGCCCATACCGTAAAAGAGGTCAGGTGCTTCGTTGGCCGCCAGCGATGTTTTGATTTTCGTCTTATACTGCTCGCCTGTCGTACCTGTTCGTTCAACCTGGATGTTGGGATGCTCTTTGTTCCACTTCTCAACAATTTCCGGCAGCAATTTTGCCGATGGATCCGTATTCCCTACGGATTGATCCCAAAGCGTCAACTTAATGGAATCGCTTCCACTTCCGCCCGAAGATTTCTCTCCGGAGGAATTGGATGAGCACGCTGCTAAGCTTCCTGCGAGACCTACTGCTAAAACGATACTCATGGATCTTTTTAATAACGCTTTCATCTCTTTGACCTCCCAATAGAATTCGATGCATCTAAAGCCATTTTAGGGAAGTCGGCGGGAATCCTCCATTCACAAAACGCACATCCCCTTATAAAATTCGATCATCCTTATTGGCATTTTCCAACCCGATACTCGTTCATTGATCTGCCCATGGCCTTCTTAAATAAGATGCTAAAATAATGCGGGTCCGTAATCCCCACCTGTGCCCCAATCTCGTAACCTTTTAAATCGGTTGTTTTGAGAAGCGTCTCCGCTTTCTTCATACGCAGGTTCGTCAAGTACTCGACGAAGGTCTGCCCCGTCTCCTTCTTCATCAACCGTCCCAAATGACCCGGACTCACAAAGAAGGCTGCCGCGGTACTAGCCAACCCCACCTCCGGATCTCCCAGATTTTCTTCCAGGTAGGCTTTCACCTGACTGATCAGGTTCCCTTCCTTGTCTTGCCTCTTCGACAAAATTGCCTCCGAAACCACAACGACGTAGCGCTCCAAGGTTTGGACTAGTTCCGGCAAATTGTCGGCTGTCATGACAGCGAGCATCGTTTCTTTAAGTAGCCCCTGTTCTTCCTCAATCTCTTGCTCTGTGATCGCACGCTGGCATTCATGGATCACATCCAACGCGGCCATACGGAAATCCGATTCACTTGAGAATGACAGATCAAAAATCTGGCTTAGCAGCTGCACTGCACGTTCGGACGATCCGACGCTAACATAAAACTGCAGCTGTCGCAGAAGCTCTGGATCGGATTGGTACGTCTCTTCCCGGTTCCCGATCATTTCTTCATAACATACGACTTGATTATTCCCGACGAAGGCTTTGTAGCGGATGGCTCGGCAGGCCTCTTGATAGCTCAGACGTGCGTCTTGCACATTCTCACGCTTTCGGCCGACTCCAATATTGACCAGGCATTGAGTGGAATCGAGGAGACAAGCCATCAGTGATTCACAAGTCTCCGCGAGCTCTCTCCCCGGATAAAATGAGACGAGGATGAATTGATTACGGGTCTCGGATAAGATCTCAACCAGCGGATCGTTCTGGAAAAACAGCTCGATCTGATGCTTGCACACCAGCCCCAGCATAATCAGCTGCTCCTCAGTGTGTTTCTCGGAGACCGGAGCGATCTCGACAACAGCAACCTGAAACCCGCTGCTCTGCCGGAATGCAGGTAATTTGAAGTAATCGGCCTGCTCTACTATTTCCTCCCGAGACAACGTGCCGTTCAACCACTGAAATAGAAATCTTTCGCGCAGATAGGGCAAGTTCCGCTCCATCTCCTCCTTCATCTTTGAGATTTCCTTGGCCCGTGTTCGCTCTTCATGAATTTTCTGCTTGAGATTCCCCGCAACATGAAGCAGGTCCGAGGCTCGGATGGGCTTCAATAGGAAGTCGAAGATCCCAATTTTGATGCCCTGCTGTGCGTATTCGAACTCGTCATGACCGCTCACAACCACGATTTTGATGTGTGGATACCTCTCGAGTACTCTTCGGCTAAGCTCAATCCCATCCATATTGGGCATATAAATATCGGTAAAGATAATATCTGGATTCTGCTCCTCCACCAGCTCCAGCGCTTCTTGGGCATTGGAGGCTTCCCCCGTGATCTCGAAGCCCTCCTGTTCCCAATCGATACGTAAACGAATCAAATTCCGAATCAAATGTTCATCATCAACGATCAAAACCTTTAATTTTTCCATGGCGAATCTACTCCAATCGGTAAGGTTAAAGTAATTGTCGTTCCGACTCCAGGTTCACTATCAATATGTAAAACATCTCGATCATCATAAAAGATCCGCAATCGTTCCTTGGTTCCCCAAAGCCCAAAGCTCTTGATCTGACCTTGTCTTTCCGTAAGTAAGATTTCCTCGATTTCCTCCTTCGACATCCCCACGCCGTCATCTGATATGGTGATGACCACAGCAGAATCTACAGATCTCGTGCTGATTCGTATGATGCCTTTGGTTCCTTTAGGTCTTATGCCATGATACAGCGAGTTCTCAACCAACGGCTGCAGCACCAGCTTGGGAATTGGGATCATGGCACATTCCCTATCTACCTCGAACTGGGCCTCGAAGACATTGTCGTACCGTACGCTCTGGATCTTCAAATAATTGCGGACCATCTCAATTTCTTCCGAAACGGTAATGACGTCCTGACCTTTGCTAACACTTAAGCGATAGTAGGTTCCCAACGCCTCGATCAGCCCACATACCTGCTCATTGTCTCCGGATAGTGCCAGCGAAGTAATGGAGTCCAACGTGTTGTATAGGAAGTGAGGTTTGATCTGAGACTGAAGCGCATTGAGTTCTGCTCTGCGTATCGTCTTCTGTTCTTCGATGACGCGCTTTAACAGTTGATCAATTTGCTCAATCATCTGGTTATATCCGTCGTACAACTGTTCCATCTCGAAGCTGTTCCGCTCAGCGCTGACCTTCATGAAGTTCCCGCTTGGCGCTCGATTCATAGCCCGCAGCAGCTTCTGAATCGGCTTAATAATGCTGCGCGAGATGATAAAGGAGCTAACGAAGAAAATCGTTCCGTTAATGAGCAACAGCCCGAAAGCCAACAGGACCAAAGATTGATTTCGGAACTCCATGTTCTTATGCGGCGAGAGGCTCACGAACTTCCAGTTATAAGCCCCGCCCGACAAATAAGTTACCGTATATTTCAGGGAGCCTAAATGGACGATTAAATTCCCTGAGTCACTTTGCTGAAATCGATCCTCTAGTAATGCTAGGTTAGTATTCAACAGCTCAAATATTGCCGATCTTCCGGGCTCATCCGTGGAATCAGCAACAATGGTCTGATTATTCTCATCCAGAATGGCAATTTGCAACGAAGTTTCACTGAGCAGATTCGAATAGGCTTGTACCAACGCATCATCCTTGATCTCGATGACCAATACCCCAAGGGGTGCTGTGTTATCGAGATCCCGAATCAACCGGATGAAGGAAACGATATTCCCGCCGGATGTCCCCTCCGCGCCTCTACGATCCAGTCTCAGAATATATTTGCCGTTATTGCTCAATACCTGTTCGTACCAAGGGGCGTCCTTGATGTTCACCTCCATGTACGTCGGCAGCTCCTGGGTGGCAACTGAAAAACGATGTCCTCCATTATCGTAAATATGTACCGAGTCGATAATCGGAACCGCTTGCATTAAGTTGTATAAATAAGCGCTGACCTTCGATTGGGTTTGAAGGTTAGCATACACATCCCCTTGCCGAAGCAAGTTCTGCAGATTGCGGTCCGAGAAAATCATCTTCGAATAGTTGTTCACATTCTCGATCATCAGGTCTATGTTCGTTCGAATCGATGTAATCGTTTGCAAAGATGCTTCGTTAATTTTCTTCTGGGCGGAGTTCGCCGCGATTTGATTCAATACCAAGTAGCTGAAGCCTACGGTCAGCAGTATGACCAAGAAATAGGCAGACGGGATCTTAAATGCTAGTTTTCTTGGTTTACCGTAACTCATCATTCTAAAGCTGTCCCTGAGTTGTGCCCTCATTTCATCGGCCTCCTGCTTCTGATGCGAATATCTATAACCCCCATTATATAACGACCGTCTCTCCTATGGGACATAGCCGATTTCATTCTACCTTAAGGCCATCTGTCACCTCAGTGACAAATGGCCTTGGAATTGAACAAGTATGAGGATGTAGGGGGGCTAGTGGAACAGATCTGGCAGAATATCATAAATGTACTGATTCACCCAATGCCAAGCATGCGTACCGCCGTCGCCTACAATGAAATAGAAGTTCCCTTTAGTCGTATCCGATGAGTAGATAAAGGTGTCCGTGAGTTGCTTCATCGCATCAATCTGCGGTTTTAAATTCGGGTAAGCAATATCCAGATTGCCGGTGGCACTGAAAATATAATAATCCTGCGGTTGATAGCCCGCATCTTTCACAACTTTGGCCAGATATTCCGCAGTTTCCTTCGGTTTGCTGCCCCCGGCTCCCTGGCCTAACACCCAACTATCACCGCTTAACGGCAGGTAATACTTAAAGTAGTCAAGCTTATGAATAAAAGTATACCAAGTTGTAACGGATCCCATAGAGAAGCCGCCGAACGCCCGATGCTCCCGGGAAGCCTTCAAATCTTCCGGGCTAGCCGATTGGGCATAGGTATGATATTTGGTCTCTACCAATGGAAGAATGATATTGGTCAATTCCTCGTGGAATAGGGCGGTATCATTCTTCCCGCCATAGAAGGTTGGCGTAACCACAATCAACGGCTCGATATCCCCGTTTGCGATCATATTGTCCAAGATTTTCGCGAGCTCCTTGCTTTGCCCTGGTCCGCCAAAGAGCAGGTCTTCATTTTCCCCACCGCCGTGCATCAGGTATAGAACATTATATTTCTTCGCGGGATCGGAAGGGTCATAGCCATAAGGAAGATAGACATTCAACTTCTTCTCGTCCATTCCGTTCGTTACATTCGGTGCCAAGTATGTGAGTCTCTCGATGGTGCCTGGTTGATCGCTGGCCATCCGATAGGCATCCGGAACCGGCTTGAAATATTTCTCATTGGCCGCTTCTTCCGTCATTTCCAATTGGTCCACCGCAGCTTGGATCATGGCAATCTGTTCGTCTATCTGTTGTTGGGTGACTTTTTTATCGTTTAACACGTTAGCCGCGACAACCTTCGTGAGAGCTTCCGTAACGACATCGGGGTTTTTATATAGCTTGAAGTCAAGCTTGAGTGTGCTTCGGAACAAGTTCAGAAGATCATAAGGATTCACTCCGCTAATGTCGCCCTTCCCCTTGCCGTTTAGAACCAGTTCCCCGAACTTTCCCGTGTCATTCCAGGCATTGCCTGTGGCATCAAAGACGTTAAGCGTACCCGCTCTCGTTGATCCTTTGGCATCGTTGATTTGCAGCTCGAAGCCTACAACCTTGTTGTTTTCGGGTTTGGATTTCAGAGCAATTCGGGCTTCGATTACATATCCGCCGTCCACTCGTTTCGCAGCCGTATAAAACCGCTGCACATCCCCGTTGTCTACCGACTGGTTATTCTCATAATTGACGCGAAAATGCACATCGTCTACACCATATTCCGAGGTCTTGTCATGGTTCTCATCAAGAAACAACTCCAAGGAATCTTGCATGTACGGGTTTACGGAGGCAACGGATAGGTGCGGGTCCTTGACTTCAGCCAGAACATAGAGAGCCTGGTCATCCCATAGCGCTCTTAAAACAGCAGAGGCCTCCACCTCGCCCGACACATGTTGGGGTGACACCGGCTGCGCCTTGCTCCATACCTTATCCACGTTACCATCGATCACAGGCGACCCGAATTTCGCGACCATTCTGCCTTGAGGATCGAATCCGTTCTTGGCTCCCGGATCAGGATGACCTGGACCCGCAGCTGCAGCAGCCTCTGCTCCCGAATAGGAAGCATTCGTTAGCATTAGGGATACACTGATCAACAACATCATCATGGATTGCAGGAATAGCCTTATTCTTCTCTTCATGAAAGAATCCCTCCTACGATCGTCATGTTCTCTTGGTTTTGCTCGCGAGTCTCCCATCCATCCCAGGCTGTGAACTTACTATCTGCTAACCGATTCCAACGATAACTGAAGTAACACTTCTATCAGATGCTAATAGAAGCGCTTTCATAAATTCCCTCCTTTAAGTTCATTTAGTTTGTTGCACCCATATTTTAGAAAAAATTACACAGCGACTACATTCAAAATTTGAACCATCCCTTTCAATTTTCAAACATTCCTAGAGGCAAATGACATAGTGAACAACAAAAAAGGGCTCCCGGCGAAGCCTGGAGCCCTGTCTGATTTCTCCTTATTTCCTGATCGCGATCAATGCGATGAGGCTATACACCACCCAGAGGGCCAAAGATATCATGATGGCGAATAAGCCGACGGCTAGATCGTGCGGATACCCGTAAAAACCGATTTGCGTCGGATGCACGGTGATCAGCAAGTACATGATGGGCAGGAGTATGATGATACATAGCACGGTCCGGCAAATCGTCCATCCTCTTCGAAACGGCTTCTGTGGATGCTGTAACAAGAAAATCGATCTCACGAGCAAGACCAGCAGGACGATTCCGATAATAACCAGCCCTAAGGAGATCGAACCCAGCAGCCTCCAGAAGGTGATCCCCACATGAACATCGGAGGGCTTCTTCCCTAACAGGATATCAGCAATCCCAAAGGCCAGGGGCTGACCTATTTCCGGAATAGAATCGCCAATGAGCAGGGATATGCCTACCTTCATCTCGGGAATCATCACAACCATTGCCGTCGAGCCAATACCGTCGCCCGCTTTGTATAGAATCCGGGTCTGATGCCGGCTTCCCTCTTCAAAGCCGCTAATGGAGTAGAAAGACCCGTCGCTCCCCGTAGAAATCTCTCCCTGCTGCGAGGTCTGCAAGGTCTCCGGACGAAGCAACTCCGGACCCTCTCCCAGCATCGCGGCTAGAAACTTGGACAGATCGAGCACATTCGAATAGATCCCGCCTTCCGGGTTCTGACTATGGCCAAAGACCTCCACGTTCGGAGCAGATTTATGCTTCAGTCCAAACAACCACATATACTCACTTGCGACATGGTCCATTTTGGTCGGATCAAATGCGGTGTGGTCCATCCCTAATGGTGCGAAGATATGCTCCTTCATATATTGTTCATAGTCGGTCTGGGTGACCTTCTCAATCACCAATCCCAGCGTATTGTAACAAGTATTGCAGTAAGAAGCCTCGGTACCGGGATCTGCGGTCATGGAGACGGTGCTCAAAGCCCGGACGCTCTTCTCCAAGGAGTTCCGATTTTCCCGTTCATTTTGAAAGATAGACCCGTCCGCTTCCAACCGTTGAATTCCGGCCGAATGGGTAAGCAAATGGCGAATCGTCACTTTAGCGGAGCGATCCCGATCTTTATAGGTAAACCAAGGAATGTAGGTGTTCACGGGCGCGTCCAGGTCGATTTGACCTTGCTCTGCTAATTGCAAAATCGCCGCAGCTGTGAATGCCTTCGTGACTGAAGCTGTCGCATAGACGGTTTCCGGCGTAACCGGCTCCTTGGTCTCTACATACGCAATCCCGATGCCCTTAGCCGCAATGACCTTTCCTTCTTGAGTAATGGCGTACGCCCCGCCGATCACACGGTTATTGTTAAACTGCTCTGTGACATACTCATGGATGATATTTAATGTTGTTTGGCTAATCCCCTTCTCTTGCGCCAAGCTGACCGAAGGAAGACCACTCACGAAGAAAATGATGACAAGCAAAAGCAGTTTTCGCATCAAATTGTTCTACTTCCCTTCCTAAACCTATTGATCACATCCTAAGCGTACGGAAAAGATGTCACTGGCGCATAGTGCAGGTTGTCATAATCGTGTCACATGATATGTCATATCTAAAAAAAGCTCTGGACCAATTCCAGAGCTCTTAAAATAAGCCTTTCGTTTTGTTGATTGCCTCAATCCGGCTATGTACATTTAATTTGCTGTAAATGCTGGAGATATAGTTTCTTACCGTTCCTTCGGATAAAAATAGCTTCTCGGCGATCATACTGTTCGTTAACCCATTGGAGAGGCATTTCAGGATTTCCATCTCTCGTTCGGTCAGCGCCTCCCGCTCATTCGCCGGCTGCAGATGCCCGCCCTTCGGGCCGGTGAACAGCAGCTTGGCGACCTCCTGGGAAATCATCGTCTCCCCCCGACTCACGAGCCGAATGGCTGCCGCGAGATCAAGCGGATCAATCGCTTTTAAGATGTACCCTTCTGCCCCGGCTTCTAGAGCGCCTACGACGGAATCTCTGGTTTGCAGCGTCGTCAGCATGATGATTTTCAAGGAGGGCCACTTGGCTTTGGCGAGCCTCGTCGCTTCTAACCCGTCCATGATCGGCATATGGACATCCATCAATACGACATCCGGCTGCACTTGCTCCAATACGGACAACGCCTCTTCCCCGTTCATCGCCGTTCCTACGACTTCGATATCCTCGGTCGCGTTGAGGATGATCTTCAGGCTGTTTAAGATCAGGAGTTGATCTTCGACAAGGACGACCTGAATAGACTTCATATTTTCAACCTGCTTTCAGTGGAATGGTACACGTGAGACTTGTTCCGAGGTTAGCTTTCGAGCTGATCTCCATGGTGCCATTTAGGCCGGTAATCCGCTGGTTCATGGCATTTAATCCGAAGCCGGCCGAGATCTTCTCCTGCCCCGTGCCGTTATCTGCGACTTTCATGGATATCGATTGCGGCGTAAAGGTCAAGCTGACGGTGATTTCGGTGGCCCGCCCATGGCGCTTGGCATTGGTGAGAGCCTCTTGCAGACAACGAATCAATGCGATCCGAATCGACTCGGGGGTGGTGTACGGCTCTTGCTCTTCCCCGGTCACTTCCACTACCACATGTGTTCGGGTGTGCTCGCCAAATTCCGCGGCAATCTCCGCCAAGCTCTTGACCAGTGATTTCTCGTTCTCATACACCGCCATTTGGTGAATGTTCCGCCGGACATCCTCGTAGCCCGTACGTGCGAACTCCACCAACTCCTTCAACTGCGCCTTGGCTACATCCGGAGCGTGGTCCATTTGGTAATAGACCGCTTCCATCCCTAGGATGGTCGACGTAAACGTATGCCCCACCGTGTCATGCAGCTCGCTGGCGATCCGGTTCCTTTCCTCGACAATCGTAAGCTGTTTGATTTGCTTCGAGTACAGCTCTAAGGTCTGGTTCTGATCCTGAATGATCTGAACCATTTCCTTCATCCGGGTATGACCCGTGATCATCGCGCGCAAGCAAATACCGATGATGAACATCACGGTATTATCCAGCATTTCGTTGGCAATCATCTTGAGCGGATAGTCATAGATCCAGCCTGCCAGTAAAGGAATCACGATCACGGTTGGCAGGTAGTACCACGCATATTTTTTGCGAAAACTAAAGTACCCCACGGTAAACACAGGCAAATTATACAAATCGAATACCCCGGGTTCTCCAGCGAAGTACAGAACCAGCGGTCCCATCAGGACCAGTTCAATCAACGGGCTGTAAGGTTTTAGTTTCTTGGAAAAATAAAACACGAGCGGAATCAGATAACTTGCCGTTAACCATAAAGCCACCAGCGCAAGCGCACCTGTCGTCAACAAGGGATTGGAGGCCTCGATGATTTGCTCAGGGTTGACGCGTAAATCTCTTAACGCCAGGATTAACCAGGAGGTGCGTACGGCGAGAAACACAAGATCAAACCAATGCCACTTCCCCTTCACGATCTTCTTCCATGCAGTCTGTCTCAATCTTCAGCCACCCTTTGTATGCCAGTCTATCCCGTTGCTTCAAATTTGCTAGATCTTAAGATCAATATATAGCAGTCGCTTATAAATAGCATCATTACAAATTGGAATCTCAAGCAGAAACCCTTAGCCCTGTAAATTCTTGTGGAAAAAATAAAAGGAAGAGCCGGATAAACCGACCCTTCCTTGATCGTACTGCCGTTAAATTGGACTTAATATCACCCTTACTTCTTAAGCAAGCCACACTTTCTCAGTCGCAGGATGCTCGGGAAGATCATCCTCAAATTGCGGAATCACCGGTGTATGGTATGGGTGTGAAGCTGGAGCTGGAGCCGACGGCTCAGGTGCCGGCTGCAAATAAGCTTCGTCTACATACATGATTCTGCGCTGAACCTGCATCAGCCCATTCACGACGCGAAGCGCTACCCAGAACAAGAAGAGCCCTACGCCCACGTATAGCAGGTATTGTTGATTATAGGTCCAGTTGAGATGGAAGTAGGTAAACAGGTTATTTTCCAAAATATCCAGCTGATATTCATTCATCAGAACGATGTGCACCACAGGGAGCGCAATAAAGCCAATGCCCAGGGCAAGCGCAACGATCATGACCGCAAAGAATACGATGCCGGTGACCAAACGAAGCACGACCAACATCAAGTTGCGGAAGAACAGTTCCCCGTCAAACCCTTTGACCATACGCATGAACCAATTCGTGCCGGCTTCTGCCGAGGGTTGCTTTGGAGCTGCTGCAGGCGGAACCGGCAACCCCAATATATGCCGAATCAGACCTTGCTCAAAGCTCACAATGCCGTTTATCAACTTCGCCATTCCAAAAAACATCGGGATTCCGATAAATACCGGAGTCAACGCAATGGAAATGGCAAGCCCGGTGATCGCCAGCGTGAAATAAATAATCCCTAACGGGAGAGCTAACAGCAAATAGAGCATCGTCGCATAGGTTTTGGGATTAAACAGCGCCCAATTCACCTTCCCCGCTTTCGCCACATTTGTCGCTTCAACTGCCTTCACGTTTAAACACTCCTTTGACTCCTTCAGTCACGTACCAAATGTATAAGCTCATTATAACGACCCTGCTGGCGTGACATAACCGTCTTAGGTGGTGTTTGAAACTAGACTTTAGGCTAGGACAAGCCCCGTCATTCCTCCGGGTGCGGCGGCTCCGACACCAAGCCGGCCAGCTTCTCCAGGAAATCGGCAACAATCTCTAAGGACACCATATCGTAACTCTTAAACAGCTCCAGCCCTCGATGCTCTTGCGCTTGGTGAAATACCTGATGCATTTCGGCAAGTTCGGTGCCAAGCGGCGTGACGGAAAAGTAGATTTCTTTCAGATTATCCGGAAGCTGCGTTTTCTGAATCAATCCTTGATCCAGCAGCTTACGCGTAATTTTCGAGACCGCGCCCTTCGTCATTCCCATCTCGCGGGCGATATCCACCCCTTTGATGCTGCCATGCGTAAAGATCACATCCAACACGTGCAAGCTGGAGATCGAGAGGTGAGGAAGCAGCTTCTTGAGCCTATCGTCGGAAATACGCTCCATCATCCACAGCCGATCCTGATCTTCATCGGCTTCACGAATCAGAATCCGGTACATGGACTGTTCAATTCGATGTTTAAGGTGAAGCAAATCGTCATTTAGATCGGGCATATGATAAGCCTGCCTTTTTTCTTTTTATTATAACATGGTTTCCGAAGAAACTATTTGACGAAATCAACCTATCCTGTTAATATGGTTTCCATGGAAACCATTAGAAATGATGAATGGGAGGAAATCATATGAACGAAGTTCTGCAAGTCATCGGCCAACACCGCTCGATCCGCAAGTTTCAGAATATCCCGCTCACCAAAGAACAAATCGGAGCGATCGTGGATGCCGCACAAATGGCTCCATCCTCTGCACATATGCAGCCCTACTCCATCGTCGGTATCACCGACCCTGAACGACGAAGCAAGATCGCGAAGCGTTCCAACAATCCTTGGATTGAGGAATGCGGCTACTTTTTCGTGTTTTGCGCCGATCTCTATCGAATCAAGCTAGCCGCCGACCCCGCCGATCAGGAGAACATCAGCCGTAACCTGAGCTACTCGTATTTTTACCAAACCGCGGTGTTCTGTGCTGCGCTGGCTGTACAAAATGCCAATGTGGCGGCCGAATCCATGGGACTTGGAGCCGTCATGATCGGCGGAATCAACGAGGCGCTGCCTGACCTTGACGAATGGCTAGGTCTGCCGGAGTTCGTCCTGCCTTTGGTTGGCTTGGCAGTGGGCGTTCCCGACGAGTCCCCCGAGCAGAAGCCGCGTCTGCCGCGTAGTGCGGTATTTTTCGAGAACCAGTACAACCCGGACCTCAAAGAACAAATCGAGAGCTATGACCGGGAGATCGGGGAATATTACGGTGCACGCACGAGCAACAAGCAAAAAGCCAGCTGGTCCGGCAAATTGGTGTCCATCCTGAAACAGGAACTGCCGCTCGGCGGGTACACGGAGTACGTGAAGAGCAAAGGGTTTGATTTGAGATAGCCATAAAATAACCATCGGCCAGAAATCCCTGACCGATGGTTTGTCATCCGTTGAGCTTATACTGTCCAGCCGCTTTCCCGTACTTTCCCTTCATAATAGGCCTCGTCAAGGTGTAAACCAAACCCTGGTGCCGAGGGAAGAGTGACAACACCGTCGCGAATCACGTAACCCGATGTGTCGATGCCCGGGATTTGTGCCTCATCCCACTCGACGGACATGAATCCCGGGATCGCTGGGTAAGCCTGCGCGGAAGCAAAATTACCGTAGAATACGCCGTAATGGTGCGGTGCCGCGTGAACCCCGCTTCGGGCCAGACGCTCCCCGAGCTTGATCCACTTCACAATGCCGTAATCCAATAAGTCATACTGAATCGCGTCGATCAACCCTTGCTCGGCCCAGTCTACGATGGGCTGTGCCGCGTGACCTTCGCCATCCGTAATGAGCACATTCAGCTGCTGTTCGCGCATCCAGTCCTTCAGGTTGCGATACAGACTATCGTCCTCATGAAACGCCTCTTCGATCCAGGACAACTGGGAGGAGGCCGTCTCTGTCAGCACACGCTTGGTCAGGTTCAAGTTGTAACCATTGTTGGCGTCAATCATCAGCTTGCATTCGGGACCGACCGCCTCCCGAATCCCGTTGACGATGGCGATGTCGCGTTTGGTTCCTTCTTCTAAATCCATATGCATGGCTCCGCGTCCCACCTTGATTTTGAAAGCGCGGAAGCCTTCATTGTAGCCTTGCATCGCTTCCTCCTGCAGCAGACGTACCGCATCGCGCTCGGAGCTTAAATGCAAATCGTCAAAATAAAGGGAAGTATCATAGCAGGGCACCTTCAGCGGAGAAATCGCCATACCCCCTGTTAATAGTTCATAAACAGGTTGATTGCGGACCTTGCCCAACCAATCAAAGAGCGGGAATTGCAGGTTGAGGAAGCGGTCGTGAATCCACTGCTCCTCGCAGAAGATCTCCCGAACCGGAGTCCCTATCAGAGCGGCTGCCTGTTCACGGGTAATTCTTGACCAACCGAAGCCGGTCATGCCCCCAATCGTGATGCGTACTAAGGGAAAACGGACTTCCTTGCCGTGTACTCCCAGCCGTGCATTGCAGCCCGCCAACCGGCGGCGTTCCCCCTTCATCTGCACGTGCTCGATGCGTTGGATACGCCAACTTTCATCTAGATAGGTTAATAGGTTCATCCTATTCAACCCCTTTCTCCTCTTTGTAGAATCAAACTCCAATCTACCCTGAAACCGTTCTCAATTCTTTGGTTGAACTAACTTCACAAATTGCAGGGCATCCCCCATGGACCCTGCCAGATACTTCACCTTGTCGCTGGGCGAGTACATCAGCACCGCTTTGTCATGCAGTCGGAAGGCGTTGCGTTGGGACACTCCCACAGGCTTCCTCTCCCGTATGACCCCTTCGTAATAGATCAGTCCATTCGGATCGTTCATCCAATTGGCCGGCGGAGTAAAATGGTAAATCGGCTTACCTACGGTCATGCCGCATTCCTCCTTCACAGGACAGGACTCCTAAAGCGACGTCGTCGAAGGCGGCGCATCCTCCGGGGCGCTTCCCCAAGCCTTGTTCGGCCGCGGGCCCATCTCCAGCACAAGTCGCCCGCCGTTCATCAGGTCCTGATGACTGATCCAAGGCCGCGAATACGGCTGCCCGTTCAAGAGAGCGGATTGGATGTACTTGTTCCCCTTGGAAACATTACGCGCTTCAATGACAAACGTCCGGCCTTCGCCAACATGCAGTGTCGTCTTCTCGAAGATCGGGCTGCCGATATCATAGACAGGCCGCCCCGGGCATACCGGATAGAAGCCCATCGCACTAAAAACATACCAGGACGACAGCGAACCGATGTCATCGTCTCCGCACAAGCCCGCCGGCCCGTCGTGATACATCAGGTATTGGATGTCGCGGACGCGCCGCTGGGTTTTCCAAGGAGCTCCCGCATAATTGTACAGGTACGGGATATGAAAGCTGGGCTCATTGCCATGGGCATACATCCCGATCAGCCCCGACATATCCGGGAACTGTCCGAGGAACCACGGCTTCTCCATCGTATATTGCTCCGTAAACAACGCGTCGAGCTTCTGCACGAAGGCCTCTCTGCCGCCCATCAGCCGAATTAACCCCTCTACATCATGCTGTACATGGAACGTATAGATCCAACTGTTCACTTCGGCAAAATACCCCTCCCCGGCAAACCCGCCGGAGAGCTTCGGATCAAACGGTTCGACCCATTCCCCTTCCGCTGTCTTCGGCGCCATCAGGCCAAGGTCTGGGCGGAACAGATGGCGGTAGTTGCCTGCGCGTTGAAGGAACAACTCGGCTTCCTTGTCACGCCCCAGCTTGCGGGCCACTTGAGCGACGCACCAATCGTCATAAGCTCGCTCCAGCGTCACGGACACCGATTGCCGGCGATGCCAAGAGTCGACCTCGGTCACCCATTCATCCACGCCCACCTCAGGCACCCAGGTGATTTGATTCGGCATCTTCTCCATGACGAGATTCCAGAGATTTTTTCTCCACGCGTCCGGATCAGCGACCTTCGCATCCTCCCTCACCGGAAGTGCAGGGAACCAGCCCTTTTCGTAGTACACTTGATCCAACTCCGTTGCCGGCACCGTTCGCCAAGGGATCAGGGACATTTCCGTGGCATCCTTCAGCATTCCTTCAAAAGCCTTCTCCAGCTGGATATCATCCAGACCTTTCGCACAGGCATCCGCAATCAGCGAAGCGGCATGATGACCGATCATCACCGCATGATCTCCGCCCGGATGAGGGAATTTCGGCAGCAACCCGCCTTGTTCGTACATGCGGACCAACGAATACACCATATCTTCGAATACGCGGGGCTCGATAATGCTTTGCAGCGGTCGGGCGCAGCGGTACGTATCCCACAGCTGGTCGTGCGTGTAGAAATCCCGTCCTTCTGTAGAGTGGACCTTGCCATCAAACCCGCTGTAATATTGACCGTCTTCCGTAATGTTCCGCATCCGTTGCAGGGTACGGTACATCGCTGTATAGAAAATCGTCCGCTCTTCCTCCGTCCCGCCTTCCACCTCAATTGCGGAAAGCGCGCGGTTCCAAGCGTCCCGGGCACGGAAAACGGCAGCTTCGAAGTCCCAATCCGGCAGCTCCTGCTGTCGGTTCTTCCGGGCTTGCTCCAAGCTGATGTAAGAGATCCCTACCTTGAACTCTATCGTTCCTTCTCCCTGCTGCGGCTCGTAAGTGAAATAGAGTTTGGAGCTGTTTTCGATCACGCCAAACGACGACGCGGCCTCTTTCATTTCTAAGCTAAAATAGCAAACATATCCTTGATTCGTGCGCTCTCCTTCGACGACGCGTCCATCGTGCTTGTGAACCTGCGTTGTCTCACCGCCGTCGACAATGACATGGACCGTCCCAGCAGAATGTAAGCGAAAATAAGCACTGTGCTGAGCGGTAGTCATCTCGGCATCGATCTCATGATCCTCCAGGAAGACGCGATACTTAAAGGGCCGGGTCTCCTCCAAATCATGATCGAAGGTCGAGGCATGCTCCTCCCGCCGATCGGACAAAGGTCTGCTGGAGGCTGTTACCGTTGCCGGTCCGAAGGAAAATCCATAGATTTTGTCCGCCAAATACTTGTCCCCGATGCCCGGCGTGGTAACCGGATCGACCTCCATCATCCCATGAGGAAGCTGCACGGTTGGAGACGTGGACCATGTTTTGTAAGACAACGTACCGATATTCGTATTGACGTAGGATGCCCAGTCCCGATCCGTACAGGCGGTTGTGTTCTTCAAACTGATCCCTCCCATAATGATAGTTCTATTT